>JANQPW010000442.1 GCA_028285285.1 Silvanigrellales bacterium | reverse complement strand
GGTGAAGCGACCGCGATGTATGTGACCCAAGTTATCAACCACCTTTCGCAGAGTCTGTTTTCTGCAGTGAGCAACAACCCAATAACCTTTGAAGCAAATTCGGCTTCCTACTACATCTGGCGGAATCTTTCCCAAGACCCCGTTGAGCACACGGCGGTGAATTTCTTTAAGAATGGCCTGCGTTTTTTGGAGGGGATCTCACCAGAACTTCATGGAGTTGCGCTGGCGGCCACAACCATTGTCTATAAGTATCTTCACACACTTCTTCACAATGAGGATTTCATCAAGACAGTGTATGGCAACAAGAGCTTTCCTGATGCCCTTCGAGAGAACCTGAATGCCAGCACTTTTGTGTCGGGGGCAAGAGCGGGTGATCAGCGCTCTCGAAAGGAATGGCAGCCGAGTGAAGCCCAGGTGAGAGCGGCCCTTCAAATACTCGAGTTGGAACCCTTTCGCAGCGACGCAGGCCTGGTGCGACTCCACGAAATCAAGAAATCGGTGCTGCAATTCTATTTTCAAAACAAGAGGTGAGTGCCCTGAACCTAGCGGTTCTGACCCGTTGTGATGTTGTTTTCTTTGGAGCTTTTGAGAGCTTCGAATTCTTTTGCTTCAGAAAGGCTAGGGTTGATTGGCTCACGGCTGAGGATCCATTCGATCGTTGTGCTGGATGGAGAGTGATGCAATCGATAGGCCACAGCACGATGATCTCGAGTTCTCAGTGGCAAAAGGAAGGGGCTCAAGGGTGCTGGAAGGTTGAAAAAAAACAGAAGATCCTTTTCCAGCGGGTGGGCGACCTTGACGTGGAGATAGCCTGAGTGGTTGCACATGGCTTCGAGATACTCCACATCGGTCGTGGAGAGCTCGGCCCTTGTTGGGGAGATTTCACAGTGTGCTGCAGGAGGTTGACCGAGATCTTTCTGAAAGGATTTCAGTGGTGTCCAGGTGCAGGTGGAGCAGCAGCTGAGAGCACAAACTAAGAGTGCCAGATGTCTGAGCCTGAAGTGTTTTTTGGTCTTGAAAATAACTGCCTCTTTGCTCTTGTCAGACTTTGAGCTCCCAACTCGTTGACGGAGCAGGGGTCAATTGTCTTGTTGCAGAAGCAAAGAAAACAGTGGAGAGGGGTTGCGCTAGAGGGTTCTCAGGTATTTAACGAGCAAGAGCCTTTCAGAGAACTCGAGAGTGCAGAGATCGTCGTGGATTTTTTCGGTCAGTTCAGGAGTTTTGGGGTTTGGCTCCTCCCGTTTTTTGCCGTTGAGACAGAAGGCGTGGTTGAGCCCCCTAACCTTTCCGTTCGACATGAGGCGGCCTCTGAAGCGCACGCCGGCCAGGCGCTTGGGTTTGAGGCCTTTCACTTTGAGAGCTTTTTCGGGAAACGTCTCCTGCAGTATTTGAATGGTCTTTTTGCTGAGGTCGTTAGAGGGCTGGAGATCCTTGTTTCTTTCATTGGCATCAGCCGCCATTTGACCGGCGATGGCCTGTTCATACATTTCGTAGGCCACAGAGTCTTCGGGGTTGGTGAACATCTTTTTAGACTTCACAAAGCCGATTCCGCCATAGGCTTCCGAGGCGTGGCAGCTCTGGCACTTTCTTTCCGTAAAAAGCACCTTTGCCTCTTCAATTTCCGCGTCTGACATTTGGGGAATCCCGATTTCGGGGGCCTTGAGGGTTCGGATGAACTCACTGATGGGCACTGTGAAGAGGGGGTTGAAATAGTCCACGTCGGAGGTAGCAATGATGTTGGCTTCGTCAATGTGATCTTCCAAATCATGGGCAATGGTGATCATCCCCAAAACCTCTTGTTTTCGAGGTCGTCCTTTGTCGTCTGTGGTGATGCGAGGATCACCCGGCATGTATGAAGCAATGCTCCACAGAGTGGGCGGGTTGATGAAGAGGCGTTGCGCGCGACCCAGGGCCAAGAAAAACACGGGTCC
>JANQPW010000918.1 GCA_028285285.1 Silvanigrellales bacterium | reverse complement strand
ATTTTTGTTTTCAACCGTTTTTCCCAAGACTTTGAGTTTGCGCCAAGACCTAGCAGGCAATTCCCTTCTGAATGCGATGGTGTTTCTCATAGCTGTTTTGTTTGCGTCCCTTCTTTCTCAGCCTGCTTCGGCCGCCTATCGCAAGGCTGTGGAAGGAAACGACGTTGTGAAGGGGAAAATTTACCCCAAATCAGGTCGTCTTCAGATCAATGCTCTGCAGATTGGGGGAATTCTCAATCAGAGTTACCTCACAACTTTTCTCATTCCGTTTGGACTGACGTATCACCTCAACGAGTGGCACGCCATAGGAGCGGAGTTTGCATTGGGGCTGAGCTCCGATCAGAATGCCAGGGAATGTGTGGAGAGTTTCTTCCTCGATCCGGATCGTGCCCGCGAGTCTGCAGGCGACAATTCACTCAGACCTTGTGAGCCCAATCCACCGGCGGGACAAACCATCGAAACGGAAGAAGGAGAGAAGCCTCCCTATCAGAGAAATCCAGCCTATGTTCCGATTCGCCAAATTGACCAACTCTATGGTCTCAATTATCAATGGACTCCGGTGTATGGCAAGGCTCTGTGGTTCATGTCTGCAGTGGGTTATCTAGATTTTTACACGACGGCTGGCTTGGGTTTGGCCTCTTCAACCTATTGGCCGCTTAAAGACACAAACAACCAAGGCGAACCCACGATTGAGGCGGGGGTTCCCAATGAGAACGCAGCTGAATGGGGGTTTGATGGACGGCCCGAACCCCTGTCAGAGTTTGGTCCGACCTTGTCTTTAGGCCTGGGAACTCGCTTGTATTTTGCAAAAATTTTCACCATTAACCTAGACTTTCGCAACACGACCTTGATGGGGAGTGATGGTCTGGGTGGTACCGACTTCATGAACTTTTTCACCATTTGGGGTGGTCTCGGCCTTATTCTTTGACGGTGGCATCCATGGCTTCAACTGCTGCGTGGGTAGCATTGGCCACACAAGTTGTGGGCCCAACGCCATTGAGCCCGGCTGCCCGAGCTCGCCATCACCAGAGTTTTCTGCGTGTGGTTCAACAGCTTGTCCCCGCCAATGCGCAGGTCTCAAGAATTGAAACAGGCGCCCAAAGAGGGGCGACGCTTTTCGCAAGTGCCGCTCAGGAAGATCCCCCTGTTTCGATAGTTGCTGGCTCCTTTGTTCTTGCAATTCCCGGCCGTGGAAGACGTCTGGGAACCGCTGAGGAAGTCGCTCATATCGTTCTCCTTGCAGAGCAAGACACTTGCTATGTTCGCGGAGCAGCTCTGACCTTTTTAAACGAGCAGTTTCGCCCCAGAATTCCCGCAGAGATCCTGCCCCCGCAAATAGCTGCTTTGGCAACAGCAGTGCGGGGAAGGAATCTCCAACAAGCACTTGAGGTCAATCGTTCTCCCTTACGTTTGGTTTTTCAAGGAAAAGGAGCTGCGGTGGAGCGGGCCCGCGTGCTAGAAGAAGCCCTTTTTGCTCATCGCACCGGGTTGCCCCCTTTGGTTTCGGAACGACTGTCAATGGCCTGTGCTCACTTCGGAGAACGATCATCGGAGCAGTTGCGTTTTCACCGAGCCCTTGTTGTGGATCATCGTGCTGCCCTGCAAGAAGGAACTCCTCGAGAACCCTCTGTGTGGCCTACGGCAGCGCCGAGCTGCCGGTTGAGGTCGTCTCCTTTCCTTCATATTGTTGAAGATAAAGAAACAAAATCGACGAATTCCCCTGCCTACACGCCCCAGCACTGCATGGGATGGCTTGAACAAAGGCTAGAAGAGGGAACATCGACACTCCCCGTTGAGAGTTTTGAAGTTGTCTCGCGGAGAGGTCGCTGGGTTGTTCTTGAGCCAGGTCGAACCTCTGGTTTGAAGGTCGGCTTGCGTTTGGTGAGTGAGGGAGGAGCCCGCCTTCACGTCATTCGTTTGAACCGGGAAAGTGGTAGCTTCGATCGTGTGACGGCCTACGTGAGGTCTGAAGATCCTCAGCAGGCTCTCAAGGTGGGAGACCGAGTTCAACTTGATCCACGCCCCTTTCGAGATCCCGTCGATGCGAGTGAGAGCGAAGAGTAACGAATGATTTGCATGATCCGCTAGTTGGAATCGACGGTGAGACTCTTTTGCACAGCTTGCGGCTGACGTTCGCGGTCTAGCACACCCAGCCGAACGAGCTGACTTCTGAGAGATTGCGTTGCCCTGAGAGGGGCAAGATCTCCATCTGCAGCGGCCAATTCAGCAAAACTTGAGTCGATCAAAATTGCTTCCTTAAGACTGGTGAGCGCCTCATCGGTTCTTCCCAGCATAGAAAGCATGCACGCTCTATTGTAGTGGTGGGCTCCCTGCTGTGGCCCTCGTTCAATAGCTCGGTCAAAATCGGCGAGGGCGAATTCGTAGTTCTTTTGTTCATAGCGAGAAAGTGCTCGTGCGGCATAGAGATCGTCGCGATCGGGGTTCACAGCAATGGCATTTGAAAGGTGATGTTCAGCTTGGCTGTGGTCTTTTCTTCGTGTGGCCACTTGAGCCAGAATGATGTGGACAAAATCAAGGAGCGGGTTCAGGCGAGTGAGCTCGACGAGCCCTGGCTCCAGGGAAGCGAGTTGGTCGTGCTTTTCAAATTCGTCAATCAAAGAGGCCAGCATGGCGATCTCGTTTGGTGTTGTCTGGAAAACTTTTGTTGAGCTCTCCGTGGCCTCTTTAACGTGACCTGTTGAGAGGTGAGCAATCGAGAGATGGCTTTGCACGAGAGAATGGGCAACAGGACGGCTCCGGCTTTTGGATTCAAGATAGGTGAGAAGTGTTTGGAGTTCTTGTTTGGCGAGCTCTGGTTTTCCCAGGCTTTCATAGTAGAGAATTCCGAGATGGAGCCGGCTTTCGATCGTGTTTCCCAGGCGAATGGCTTCTTGGTACGCGTCACGTGCAGACTCAAAGTTCTTTTCTTCTGTGTACGATTGTGCCGCACGGTGCCAGATCCATCTGTCAGGATAGATTTGAGCGAAGGAAGAGAGGTTGTTCGACAAACTTTCGTTGAGAATCTTTGACTGCGCCTCGAACGCGACGGTGATAGCTGGAGACAGTGCATCCATGCTCACTCCGCTTCGAAGTGCGTTCATAGCAGCATCGATGGAACGTTCAGGATTTGACTCGCTAAAGAAACGGGATTCAAAAGCATAGGTGTCGGGATGTTTTGGATACTGAGATCGTGTCGACTCAAAGAGTTCAAGTGCTTTTTCCGATTGGCCAAGTGCAACCATCATTTCACAGATCAGGTAGTTTCCGAGCGGTCTTTCCGGTGCCATCTCTTTCACGTGCCGTGCCAACTCGGCGGCTTGTGCCAAGCGGAAGGGCTTCAGGTAGCGCATGGATACTTGCCAGAGAATGAAGCGGGACAGCTCGGCGTAGGCATCGACATGGTGAGGCGAAACACGGATCGACTCAATGAGCAGGTCCTGCGCATATTCCCTATCCTCGGGGAGGGCATCTACGATCAGTCTTCTGGCCTCGTGCAGGAGTTTTTCGCTCTTCGCCTTCGCTTCAAGTGTGTAAGACTGAGCCGGAGAAGCAAGAAGGAGCGCGATGCCAAGCAAAAGCCACTTGATGACAGACGATGCACCTCTTGTGCGGATACCGGTGGGAATCAGTCTTGGCATGTCACCTCTTGAGCGGCGGTCTGCCAAGCGGAATCCGCTTGGCAGAGTTCTCAAAGGTGTATCGACACTTTGCAGCTTTTCTTAAACGGCCAAAATGTGCGACCATCGTGCCGTTTTGTGAACTCAGCAAAAAAGGAGGCCCGAGGTGCGGCATTTATTGTGTTGGGTGCTTTATATCTACTATGAATTGCTGCGAAAAACCCTGAAAGTTGATCAAGTTGGTTTTGGCCAGTTTGAGCAGCCTTTGCAGCGGGGGCAGGCAGTTGTGTTGGCAACTCCGCACACAACCCTGCTTCCCGCTATTCTGGTGCTGAATGGGTATCCGGCGACTTTTTTGGCGAGCCAAAGTGAAGATGGCGGGCTGGTGACATTTGTCTTGGAAAAAGCGGGGTTTAGGGTGGTTCGGGGTTCCTCAAGCCGAGGGGCCGTTGCTGGTCTTTCCGCTTCCCTCAAGGCGTTGCAGCCCGGTCGAATTGTGGGGCTCACCTTCGATGGGCCAAAGGGCCCCCCGCTGGTTCCAAAAAAGGGAGTCGCACTGTTGGCTCGGAAATGCGATGGGGGAACATTTCTTTTTCATTCCTCTGTG
>JANQPW010000423.1 GCA_028285285.1 Silvanigrellales bacterium | reverse complement strand
AAGGGGTTGGGCTCTGGCGTTCCCTCTTCCGAAGCTCCTTTTGATGAACCTTCAAAAAACGTCACACGAGCCGCTCCGCCTTCTCCCCCTTCATCGAGTTCGTGGGGATCTTTGAAGAGTTGGGCCAACTCAACCAGCCCAAAATGAAGGAGAGTTACGAGAAGGAGCAGCACCAAAGTGTTCTTTTGTTTGGTGTCCCCTCCCATATGGGTCCAAACACGGAGCTCCTCACGGGTCCATATGGCATGGCGCTTGACAGGCACGCTACGTCGTTCCGTAAAATTGACCTGGATGATCTTTGGCTTCATAACTCCTCAATTGGGAATTTCATCGGAGGTTGGCCGCGCTCATTCTGAGGAAATCCTGCCCCTCTGGGAGAGTTTGACGGATGCAGAGCCGAGAAGCTAGTGCTTTTCGGTTCAGGAACAGGATGGGAGCCGATATTGTGACAAGCGTGAAAGACCCTGACCTCTTTGATGTTGTGGTGGTGGGGTCGGGTCTTGCGGGTCTGGCGTGTGCCCGCCGGTCAGCGCTTTTGGGGCTGAAAGTGGCAGTCGTTGAGCAAAACCCGGAATTGGGTGGGCATCTTTTGCCGTTTCGGCGCGGCAACCAGGTTTTTGAAGTGGGCCTTCACTACATTGCCGACTGCGGGGCTTCCAGTCGTTGGCAAAGGGCGATGGGCAAACTGGGAGTGTCGCTGCAACTTCGCCCGCTCGATCACAAGTTCGAGCATGTGATTGACGAGGCCAGCGGCAACATCCGGAGTCTTCCGGCTTCCCTCACTGAGTATTTGAACAGAGTGCAGGAAAGGTACCCCGAGGTGCGCAGCTGGGCTCGCTTCCAAAGTGACCTGGAGCTGGTTTGGCAGTTTGCGCAGCAGTTTTCCTTTCCATTGGAACCTCGTGCTGTTTTGAGCCAGGTCCTGCGCTCCTCCGGTTCCTGGAGGCTTGCTCGGCTTGCGCTCACCTCTGCACAGACCTATTTCGAGAAAGTGTTGTGTTTGAATGAGGAGCAAACCAAGTTTTGCCTCCTCCATCATGTGTTGCTGGGTTCCGATCCGCGGCAGATGTCGGCCTTCATCTACCTTCTTGTGCATCGCTACTACTTTGAGGGCCCTTGCTTCGTGGAGGGGGGCGGTGAGGCCATGATCAAAGCTTTGCAATACCGCGATGTGACATATCGGGTGGCGACGCCCGTTGTGGGCTTGGAGCGAAACCCCGACCATGGATTTGAAGTGCGCACGAAACAAGGACAACTGCGTTCACGTTCCGTTGTGCACACGGGTGACCCTCGTCAGCTTCAGGAGCTTTGTGACTTTTCCCTTCCATGGCTTCTTCGTGCGCAGCTTGCTCGTGCCAAGGCGCCCCATGCGCTGGTCGTTGGCTACTATGGCACGAAAACCGACCTCCAAACCCTGGGTTTTGCAAATGCCAACTACTGGCTGCGCACAGAATTGAACCTGGCACGTGCTTATGAATCGAGAGACTTGCTGGAGCTTGCCAATGGCGCCGATGTCTATCTTTCAATGGGTTCTCTGCGAGATCCTCAAGCTGTTGCACCTGGCGGAAAGCTGCACTCCAAAGGAGTGTTCCAAGCCATGTTTTTGGTGCCACCCGATGCCACGCTCTGGGGTGGAAGCGATCCCAACAGCTACCGCCTCTCTGCTGCTGGTGGGGGCTACCGTCGCGACTATCTGCTCATTAAAAACAAAATCCTCAAGGTGCTCACAGACCGACTTCTGCGCAACTTTCCTTGTTTAAAGGGAGAGCTTCTTTGGAAAGAGCTGGGAACGCCTCTCACTCATTCTCGCTATCTTCACTCGTCCACTCTTGGTGGGTATGGCTTTGCGTCTACCCGAGAAGACTTGATTTGGGCAAGGCCAGGTTGGAACACGGGAATTCCTGGGCTGTACCTTTGTGGTGCGCACACGAAGCCTACCCACGGAATTGTGACGAGCCTTTTGGGCGGAGTGGGGGTTGCGGAAAAGATTGCCGCAAGTTTGGGACGAACCGTGCCCAATTCAGAAGATCCGCCTGTTCCTTTCCAGGCTGGTGGTCGACATGCTGCAAAATCATCTCAGGGTGAAGCTGACACTCCGGGTGAGGAGCGACCTCAAGTGGTTTGATTGTGCCGACGATGCCTGAGTGATCGGGAAGGACCTCACGGTCTCCCAGCTTGAGGAGATTTTGGCACGTGAACGCAGCCGCGCGCGCTCAAAACACAGTTACGAATAGCCCGACAGGGGTTCAAGAAAAGGCGATTGTTTTTTCCAAAGCAGCGCAGGTTCTTGAAATCATGCGAGAGGTGGATCGCCTCAAGCTTCCCGTGTTGGTGAAATACTCGCGCACCGGCAAAGCCGTCCGAGCATTGTTTTCAAGCTTTGCGTCGGAAGAGGGCTTGGTGACACTCACTGGAATTTCCCCGCAGGGCTCGGCCCTCTTGAGCCGAAGCACAGCGGTCAAGGTAGAGTTCATCCTTCTTTCAAAGAAGATCGTGTTCGTGGCCGAGGTTATCTCTCGACAACCTGGCCAACTCAGCTTGCGTGTTCCCGAAAAGGTTGTTGCCATTGAGCGGCGCATCAATGTGCGCTTCAAGGTTCCCGCCAAACATCCCGCATTCATCCGATTCCCTGAACGTCGCTTTGACCACGACGACTTAGAAGCTCCGTTTCTTCCTGATGAATTGAGACAGAGAGAGTCATCCATGCCGTTTCTCCGCATTGATGACGTGAGCCTTGGTGGTGTAGCAGGTTTCACTCGCTTTGGTGCTGTGCAGAGAAGTCTCAAAGGCCGGGAAGATCGGCAAAAGGCGATCCTTTACTTTCCAGACTGTTACCCTATGGAAGTGCCCGTTTCGGTACGATGGAGTAAAAAAACAAGCATGACAGACAATGCTATGAAATATGAAACTCTCAAACGTATTGTCTCGGAGATGTCGGGTTCAGGTTGTGAAGATTCTTTGATTATTAAAGAAACATTCTACCGCGTAGGTGTTC
>JANQPW010000102.1 GCA_028285285.1 Silvanigrellales bacterium | reverse complement strand
CCCAACCTTGGGAGACCACCCACCACTCTTCAAAGGCGGTGAACTCAATGCGTGTGTGGCTCAGCACAAAAGCGACGAACAGCACAACCGACGCAAGACTAGTCGCTGCCATGAGCCACCCCAGACTTTTCAACGGAGGCGTGAACGAGCGAAACAGGAAAGACCGGATCGGCTGCAAGTTCCAGTTCCAGCACATCGAATGCGACGTTCACACGGAAGGTGTGGCGACACTCGACAGGTTGAGGAGAAGCGGGAGCCCCGCACTCAGACCCCACCCATTCAGTCGCAAGCTTTTTGCCAGCTGTGTGAAGACGTGAGGAAATCTCCCGCGAGAAGAGCACCAGACATCTTCTCGTCCAATTCTTCTTCCTCGCCAAAGAGCGTTGGCCCACTTCACCATCTGGCACAAACCCTGCACACAGACTGAGATGATGAGAAAGCAGAATCAAGCGATCACCCTTTTCACCAGAGACCGCTCGCACCTCGAGGGTTTGTGGCGCATGCCCCCAAGCGACGCTTGCCGTCACCACCACCGCTAAAGCAACTCCACACTTCATTGACCCCATACCCCCTGAAGGTTGAACCCATCTTTTTCATTGGTCGCAAAGAAACAAACTTCTTCGATTCCTTCATTGGCCTTCACTTCAAGAATTTTTTCTGAGCCTGAGGGCAAGCCAAAGCCATCCACGTTCGTGAAGTGCCGCTGACCCTGAGCGGTCGTGTACCTCACCACACCAAAAAAACGACTGCCAAAGCCACCAAGCCCCTGAGAGACCCGACAGGGAGCACTCCATGCCTGAATCTGTTTGACGGGTTTTGAAAAGCGGGCGCAGAGAGGTGGTGGGCTGGGAGAGCTTTTTTTCGGCATCTTTTTTTGAATCTCAACCTCAAATCGAGATGCTGGCCCCACGCGAAGAGACTCTGGCTCACTTTGGGTGGCGACTTCATCCACATGGCAAAGAGAGGGAGGTTTCGCTGCGCTGCCATCTGGTGAAATCAAACGCGAACGAAGACCCTGCGGCACGTCACTGGCAAAGGCCTCTCTTTGAAACACGTGGCGATTTGAAGAGTGGATCAACTCGCCATGGTTCAACAAAGAAACACCCGCTTCTTCAGAGATCAGCCGCGGCAATTCCCGATCTCTCCACCGAGCGCCCAATAGGTACAGCCCAGAACCCGAGGGAAAGTGACTCCGAAACCGCAGGCTCACGGCCCCCTTGGGAACAGCCACGGTCAAAGACTGAACAAAGCTCCGGTGGTAGGGGTCAACTTCATCAGGCAATGCGCTGGGATGCTGCCAAAGAGCTTCTTCTCCTTTCTCCCTCACGAGCCGCGACTCTCCCAGCCAGAGCAATTTATGTCTTCTGGCATATCCAGGGCTCACTCCATCCACTTCAGCATTCCAATCCCAAACTCTTTCGTCGGTTTTCGCGAGAAGTCCGTGCCAAGCGGAGAGTGTCACAAGAGGCCCACTCCGACGAGAAAGAGGTTTTCCCTCCGCATCGAAAAATTCAAAAACGCCCTCTGTTTCCGTTTCAGCCACAAGGGCCATCTCAAGCCATTTCTTCTGCTGGGGGTTCTTGGGCAAGGCCAACGGATCGTGAGAAACCTCCAAACCCCGCATGTCAGGATTTTCGCGCAGCAGATCCCAACGGGGCCAAACGCTCGTGTGATTCCAAGCATTTTTCCACTCCTGCTTTCGGAAGCAACCGCTCCGAAAAGCACAGAGTTGGGCTGATCCCAGCTGACTCGCCAGACTTTCCCCACCCCTGACCAAGCGAGCCCCTCGCACCTCTTCCTCTATTCCCGTGGGGGAAACACCCCGCACACTCACGCAGAGCGTTGCCAACCCAAAAGGGAGCAGCGCAAGCGACTCCCTCTCCCAACTGCCTTTTTCTGCCTGTGGAGATTGATCAAGTGCTCGCTCCTGCCCATCGCAGCGCACAACAGTCGTGACCTCTCGGGCCCGAAACAACTCGCTCAACACAAGGCTCACGGGCGTTTCGCGCCGGTTGCGGAGCCGCACAACAAACTCACCCTTGGAACCCTCGCTCTGCCTTTCCTTGAGCTTCAAAGCCTGAAGTTCTAAGGAGTCGGGCAGCTCTCCTTTCCAAAAGGAAACGGAGCCCATTGCGGAAGGCATTGAAGAAGTCCGACGAGCCAAGACCTCATCAGCGGCCGTCTTCTGGGAAAACACAAGCAGGGGTTTCGCCAAGCGCTCGGCCACTGAATCCGCGAGGCCACGCGCCATAACTGCAGTGGCCATGTGGTGCCTGCCAAAGTCTTGAGTGCTGTGGTAGTGCTTTCCGCCGCGCACCGTCTTTGGCGAGTAGAGAGCGGTGAGTCGCACGGCATTGGCTGAGGGGCGATCGAAGCCATATTTCTCATTGTTCACTATGCTCACACCAGGAGACCCCTTTTTCGGCATATGAGCCTGTATCCACCTGTGAAACGGGAACTCATAGAGCTTGCGAGAGTTCACGGGTGTGTCCAGGAAGCCAATGCCTCCTCCTGCAAAGACACGATCGGCAGCAGAAGGAAATTGAAAGTTGAGCTTGAGACTCTTGTGTGCGGATCGCCACAACACCCAATGGTCCAAAACCACCGCCTGCAGATCCGGCCGTAACAAAACCCGCTCCACCACCCTTGAGGCGCCCAGCTCATGTTGCAGAAGGGCTCCTTGCACCAAAGGGCCCACCCAATCTGCGTCTCTTCGCGACGATCCGGCCCATCGCATGGGGGGTCGACGCCGATCATTCCAGTCCATATTCCAAGCAGGGTATGTGCTGGGGTGTTCATGATGCAGCGAGAACCGCGGCGACTCACTCAAAAGCGGCTCTGCTCCCCAAAAAGGGAGCCACTCCACTTCAGACTGCCACTTCAGAGTGAGATTTTGTCCCTCACGCGAGGTGCTGCGCCCCAGCTCAATGTTCTGCTGAGAGCAACTGGTCCCTCGCAAAACAACAACTTCCACCAGTGAGAGAGGAGGCACCTCCACCTCAAACCAAACCTCGTCTGCTGCGTATTGATGGCCGGTCAAAACTTGGTGCCGAAGGGCCTCCCCCGCTGCATTGTGCAAACAAAAAGAAGATGCTCCCTCAATTTCACTTCGGGGAAAACGAGCGAATTCTCTCCTAGCGATGGGAAGCGTGTTGAGAACCAACAGCCGATGCTCTGAGCTTTGCGGAAGACTCTGCGCAACCGCCCCCACACTGGCCTCAAGGCTCTGAGAGAAAAGTGTCAGTGCCAAGAATTGATCGTTGTGTGAATGGAGGTACGCACTGGGAATGCTTGTTCCTGGAAGAATGTCATGCATTTGTGAGGCAAGAATGAGTTCCCAAGCGCGCCTCAAGTGTTGTGTGGGATACGGAGACACACTCAAACTCTGAGCCATTGCCGCAGCCACTTCGGCGGCAAACCCCAGGTCCTCCACCGCTCTGTTCCACTTTTTTGACCAAGCGTTTGACGTGAGTGTGCCAGCTGAATGCTCTGTGAGGAGAAGTTGACCCTGATACGTGGGAAGATTTTGTGTGGCATGCCGGGCATCTTCAAAAAACTGATCCGATCGGCTGCTGCGCACACGCCAAGAGTTGTTTTCATGGCCGTGGCTTTGCAAAACATTCGCTATGCTCTGGCGGCTGGGGCTTCCTCCCTGATCGCCCACGCCAAAATAGCGAAAGTCAAAAGGAAAAAGGTAACGGTCCGCAAAACGAAAGAGCCGGCTCTTCCACCTTTCGTTGAGGTGTGGCGGAATTTTTACTTCACTCGTGTAAGCTCCTGGAGAAAACACCGAGAGCATTTGAGAGCCATCGGGGCCCTTCCAAACACCCACATCAAAAGGCTTTGGAATGCTCAACCCCCACGAAAGCTTTTGGGTTGAAAACCCTGAAACACCAGCATGGCTGAGGGTTGTGGGAAGGTGCGCCGGAAATCCAAAAGCGTCGGGGGCAAGAAAATCTGTTCCTGCTGTTCCTTGTCCAAACTCCTCACTAAAGTAAAGGCGACCATAGAGCACCTGCCGAATCAAAGACTCCGGGCTGGGAATCAGCAAATCGGCTTCGTCAACCGACGAACCGGCGAGCACCCACCGACCCCTGTGAACGGCACTCCTCACCTCTGAAAAGAGCTGAGGAAAATGGTTCTGCAAGAGCCTGTAACGAAAAGATCCGGTGAAGTTGAAACGGTAGTTCGGAAACTCTTTGAAGTGAGGCAGGGTGTCTTGAACGGTGCGAGGAAGAAAATCTGCCAGGGTCTTTTGATAGGTCCACAGCCACTGAGTGTCTAAATGAGAGTAGCCCACCATGTTGAGAATGGGGCGAACCTTCTCGTTCGGTCCGGATGCCTTCCCAACGGTCGCAATGCTATGGCCTCCGCACCAAAGCACAAACAGAACAAGCCACCAGTTTTTCATGCCCCACACACCGAACCCCTAGAGAATCAGTCTCCTGAGACCTATCACAGGGCAAAGCGCGAGGCCACATGACGCTGCGTCAGTCGAAGAACAGACTCGGAAGGGTCGAGGCAGCACCATACCCGAGGTGGAAACCAATACCCCCGCCAAAGACCAGAACACCCCGAGCCGTCTCGCCTGGAAACACCTGAACGTTGGATGGAAAAATAGTGGTTTCTGCAAAGATCTCTGTGAAAAAGAAGCGCGAGATATCGGAGCGGAAGAGCACCCCGAGAGAGCCCAAAGCTCCAAAATAGCTGCGCCTTGAGCCAGAAAAACGCGACTCCACTCGACCCAGACCCAAACCCACCGACGCAGAAAGCACTCCATAAGGCATGTAGTATCCTGTGTTCCAATCCAGGACTCCTGCCAAAGTCTCCAGCGTGTAGGCTTCTGCATCGGGAGAAAATCGGAAGTTGTTGTTGCGAAGGTGCAGCCGAGGGCTCAAATAGCTTTGCACACTCCATTCCGGAACGGTGTCGCTGTGCACAATGCTCCCAAAACTGAGCGCTGTGGAACGGAAAGTCGTTGGTTCAAGCCGTTCAAAGACTTTCACATCGTCACTTGTTCCAAGAGGGCTTCCCCCGACCGGACGAAAGCTAAAAGAGTTGGGCGCAAGGAGCAAAAGCTCTGTGAAGGCTTGTTTGGGAGCAAGGGAAGACTCCAAAAGAGACTCCGAAGCAAAGTCTGTCCAGTCTGTGGCCAGCACCCTTCCCTCCACCAAGCTCACCACCGTCCATTTTACCGTTCCCTGAGCTGAAGTCGCATCAACCTTCAGCACATAGTTTGCCTCAAAGTCGTGAGCAACACGCTTGCGCGCCACGAGTGGGAGCTGAGACCACTCAGTGCCCGACTGAACAGCAAGCCTTTGAGAGTTGATGTAGTGCGCGACAAAGAGCTCACCTGTGCCCTCAAAAGCGACGGGGTTTGAAAAGTCCAATTCAAAGCAGAAGGGCAAGCGCTTTTTCAGCTCCAGCAGCAATGTGTCTGCGAGAGACTCCCGCTTTTCTCTCAAAACTCGAGGGGAAAATACCACCAGAACAGACTCGCACACGGCAGCTTCCTCTTCAGTTTGAGGAAGCTGAACATCTTCACACCCATGAAACCCTCCACTGAGCCAATCGACAACCACGCTGATCGAGTAGGGAATTGTTCCCAGCGGGCCGCTAGTGAGCAGATAAGCGCTGTCGATCAAGGGTTGGAACGTGACGGGGCACTCCACCTGATGCTCCTCCACTCGTTTCATGTTCTTGTCGTAACTGGTGAACAGCAGCGACTCTTCAGGTTCAATTTGAATGACCGAGGGTGTTTCATAGGTTTCGCCGCCCTCCTCAAGCTCCAAAGCATCAAAATCTTTATGGTACTTGAAAGTGGCAAAGCCGCCTTTCTCAGGCAGCGAAGGGGTGTTGACCCAAATCAGAGGATCTTCACGAAAAAACGCAACACACGAAACGGCACCCTGGAGCCCGCAAAGGAGCAGCAGTGCAAAAGCTCTTTTCATTCGGAAACATCCACAAAAGCATCAAAGCCGAGTTGAGCCAAACGCACAAAAAAAGGTTCTGATTCAACGGCGCAAAGACAGAGAACACGACAGTTTGCCGGAATGCTTTTTTTCAACGAACGAGCTGTTGAAAGGTCGAGCGGCTTTGAGCAGAACCCTCCCCTCGAGGAGTTGAGACCCTTCTCTTCCCCCACTGAGACCGCCACATAAGGAGCGTCGGTTGTCAAAACGGCGTTCAAATCGTTGTGCGACTCCACCCACCAGATCACACTGAGACGCAGCTCACGACCCCATTCGGTGAGGTGTTGCACGTGACCGGGATCACTGCCCCGAACCGCGATCAGAACCGCATCCCATGACCACACAGCTGCCAAAACCAGGCTCTCCACCGAGCCTGCATCGGGAAGCAACAAAACCCAAAAGTCCTGCTTCTCCCCATCACTTTTCTTGAGCTCAGAACAATCGATCTCCGTTGGGCTCAAAACAACTTTGGGCAGCTGCGTGTGAGCTGGCTGGTGATGAAGGGGGTTCTGGATCCACTCTCCGAGGTCTCTTTCAGGGTTTCTCCTGAGAAACTCTCCCCAAAAGTCAACATGCTGCCTCAGGCTCCGAAGGCTGGAAAGATCGCCCTCTGAAAACCCCGTGGGCTGCACTCCTTGAGCGAGGGCCCTGCGAAATTGATTCTCAAACCCCTCCATCAAACACGACTCCCTCGCCTCGGGGCCTCCTCCCGATCGCGGTTGGAAACCACATCTCGTTCGGGAAAGCATTTGAAAAGGTGCTCGAGCACCTGAAACTCCAGAGCCTTGCGGTTGAGACCCAAATGAAAAAACTCATCCATATGATTCACCACGTTAACCGGTGCCTCAAGGCACAAAATATGGGCACAATCCTCCACATAAAGCGCCTGCACTTGGGGGAGATTTTCCGCCAAAAAGTGTGGAATGCGTTTCGAAAGAAAGCTATCACGATCTCCCCAAAGAACACGAACAGCGCAGCTCACCTCCTGGAGTCGGCGATCGACAAAGTCCGAAGGTGTCACCCCGTGCAAGAAGTCTCTGACCGCATCTTCTTTGAGCAGGCGGTAGACGGAGCGGCGCACCAACGGGGAAAGGCCAGCCACGCCATTGTAGGGTGGTGCATAGAGAATCCCGGGGTAGGCCGCCTGAAACTTGTGCCAGTTCATAGTGAGGAGACGGTTGCGAAGATTGATGGAATCAAATCGGAGACCAGCCGGATTCAGGAGCAAGAGTTTGTCGATGGGATGGCTCTCTTGGCTCGCCCATGCCAGGCCCAACCACCCTCCGAGGCTCAAACCACAGTAGTCTATCGACGACACACCCAAAGACTCCACGAGCTCTTGAAGAGACTGGAGATGATCGGCAAAAGCCAAATGAGGACGACGGGAGCGGCTGAAGCCACAGAAAGTGAAGAGATCGGGAAGAATGACCCGCCGCCGCTGCTTCACAACCTCTCCAATCAGTGCAAAGCTCTGGCCGCTGGAGCCAATGCCATGCTGCAACACCAAGGGAGGACGAGTGCTTTCCGGATCAGAGTCGTAGTAGTGGAGATCTCCCAGGGAAGTTTTCACGAAGCGAGATTCAAGCCCTCGGGCTGAAAGTGTCGTGCGGAGGAACTGCGCCAAACCTCTGTCGGCAGACTGTTCAAGTTCAGAGAGAGGA
>JANQPW010000387.1 GCA_028285285.1 Silvanigrellales bacterium | reverse complement strand
TGACGATGGAGGTTGCTGCCTTCAACCACGTCGGGGTCAACAAATGTGATGTGCCTGGCCCCCATGCGAGCCAGGGTTTGGGCGAAAGGGCAGCCCAGGCCTCCGGCGCCAATCACGAGGAGCCGAAGCTCTTGCAGCTTCTCCTGGGTTTTCACCCCCCAGGCTCCAAGGTTCTCCTGGCGGAGAAACCAATTTTTACGGGGCGCAGCCGTTGAATTCACTTTCCCGTCTCCTCTGCTTTTCTGCTCTTGAAAACTATCTTAAGTTGTTGTCCTGCTCCAGCGAAAAAATGGCACGAGGTCGTTCCATGATCAGTCCGTCTCCGAGTCTTTGGCCGGTATCACTCAGTCTTTGCTTCTTTCTGGCTCAAGCTCTGATCATGGCCATTGATGAGTTTGTGTGCCACCACAAACGAGGTCTGGGGCGCTGGGAGAGTTGGGGGCACCCGCTCGACACCCTCTTCTTTGCGCTGTGCTTTGCCGAGCTCTGTGTGCGGCTCAAAGCTCCTGAATGGGCTTTGCCCGAGGGTGGGTATTTGGTTTTGGCGGTGTTGAGCTCTGTTTTGATCACCAAAGACGAGTGGGTCCATTCCACTGAGGCCGGCGGCTTCGAGCACTGGCTTCACAGCTTGCTGTTTGTGCTTCACCCCCTCGTTCTCATCAGCGCCTTTCAGCTGTCTCAAGACCCCGACCGCCCATTGATTCTCTCTATCGGGGTGATGACAAGCCATGAAAACTTTCTTTTTGTTTCCTTTTTCATGATTTTGGGTTTTATGTTTTATCAACTTATCTACTGGGTTATGTTAAAACAGGGTCGCCAAAGACTTAGCCTTGCAAAGCCACAAAAGATTGAGTAATCCAATTATAGATTGCACAGATCTCCTTGGTTGCTGTGTGCATGAGGCTGAAAGAGAAACCCCGAAACGACGGTGTTGAATGACAGAAGACTTTTCCATGGCCAACGCCCTGCGCCTTGATCAGCAGTTGTGCTTTCCTCTTTATGCAGTTTCCCGCTTGGTGGTTCAGTCATATGCCCCTTATCTCAATGCCTTGGGTCTGACTTATCCGCAGTACCTAGTGATGTTGGTTCTGTGGGAAGACGACGGTGCGAGTGTGAAAAAGATTGGGTCTCGCCT
>JANQPW010000378.1 GCA_028285285.1 Silvanigrellales bacterium | reverse complement strand
GAAACCCACACCGATCTTCATTTCACGAACATCATGACACCTTCCGTGTTCACGGAGTTTTTCAGTTTTGCTAGTGGAACGAGCCAAGAAAAAAGCCTTTGCCCCGATCGAGAAAAAGAGCAAAACGCCTATCAATACCTCAAAAGAGTTCGAGAAAGGCTGGTCCCTTTCGTACCCCAGTGGATGATCCAGAAGGGAATTGCCTACAGCAGTTGCGTCCCACTCAAGATCCCTGCCGACCAGTGGATTCACCATGAGTTTATGAACGGACTGGCGCAAATGAAACGCCGATCACAGCACCTCACCTCGCTTTGGAGCGTGGATCTCCATCGATTTGAAAGCCCCCTTTCGGAAGATGAGCGCCACTCAAAAGAGCCCAGCCTGGGAAAGCGACGAAATCTTGTGATGCTGCTGAGAACTTTCCGAGAAAACCTGGAGATCCTTCAGGTGCTCGACCAAGCTGAGATTCATGTTGTGGGTCTCACAGAAGGTCGAAACTTCGGGAGCTACTTTTATTCAGCCCCAGGGTTCACTCGCGACTCTCCGTGGCCCTTGCCTGAAGAAAATCTTTTGCTTTCACTTTCCGATCTGTCGCGACTACTTGGCAACGATAAGGTGGACTTTTCGATTGCTCTGAAGAACCAGCAGGCAAAGCTGCGCCCACTTTATTTTGAGAGGGGAAACTCTTCAACCAAGGGGTCAACCACAAACCCTATTTCGATGACCCGGAGCACCCTTTGCACTTTCGAAAGTCAAACGGGAGGAGACCCGACACTGCTGCAAGTCACTCTGCCAGGGCTCCATGAGTCGCCTCGTTGGACGCAAGAACCCGACTCGGAGTTGGGAACCGTACCGTTTTCGAGTGAGGAAGCCTGTGTCCGAGCCTCGTTGAGCCTTTTAGACCAAGCCATCCAAAGAGATGTTCAGCTTTTTGAGCCCATCTACCGGGTCAAGCAGAGCTTTGATGTTGCTCTGCAGGTCTATGAAAAGAAAGAAGAAAGCCCATGAGCACGCACCGCAGGCCCGCACAAAAAGGATTCGGAAAGGGGATCATTCTCAGCTTGCTTTCCGTAGTCACATTGGTCGGTGTTGTGACGTTCTTCTGGCCCCTTCGGGTGTTGCTGGTGCGGTGGGAACTGGAAACACTCGTTCCCGGGTTTGTTCAAAGCAGCTATGCAGAATTGATGGAGAAGCCCCAGCAGGCAGTTGGGCAGTCTGTGCTGAGCCTGCGCCGCGATCTCCTCACGCTTTCCCATGTTCAGCCTCCTCGTCCTGAACGGTGGCTTGCCGCTTCCGCCGAAAAACACGATCCCACCTCTCCACAAAAGAGCGCCCAGAACAACAGCGGGAGGCAGCATCTTTCGACGCCTCTCACAATTGACCTCCACGACCACACCCTTCAGTTTTCCCCACTCGATTGGAGTCCCCGCCGACCTGCGCTTCCCACGGTCCAGCAGCAGAACAAGGACAAAGACTCGAAAGAAAAGGAACAACCCGCACTCCGCACCTTACCTCGTGCCGGCACGGGCAAAAGACCGACAGCGGTTTCGCGAGCCGTCTTTTCAGCTGTGAATGAATGGGGTTCCGTGGAGCAACTTTCTCGCCGGGCAGTTCCGCTTCAACCGGGAGAAAGCGTTTTTCTTTTGCCCGACGGTATGAGCAAACGGTGGGGCTTCGAATGGAACTCGGAGCTCACTCTCCACCACATTTCTTTTGGGGCAACACCCGACCGCCGAGATGCGCCTGGTCACCTCCAAGTGGAACCGATTTATGCGTCTTCCCTGCCCCCGCTCGACTCCGAAGGCCGAGTGAAGCCCAGGAGCCAACAGCCCTCACGGGCTTCCAAACAAAAGCCATTGCTCATGACTGTTGAGCCTGACCCCGCCCTTCACTTCGACGTGAGCCCCGTGCCAACGGTGGCAAGTGTGAACCTGGGCCCATTGCTCAAACGAAAGAATGCCCAAGACCTGAAGAGCATTAAGATCACATGGTCTGAAAAATCCTCCGGGGTTTTGCTCCTTTTGGGGCGCACGAGTTTGTCCAAGCAAACCCCTCCCCCATCTGGCTTCCTCTCCGCAGAAGTCGATAGTCTGGAGTGGCCTGCACCAATACTGGGAAAAACCACTGCAGCACTCGAGAAGCTGGTGGGAAGCAACGAGTTGCAGACCGTGCACGAGGTTTGGCCGCAACGGATTGAAAACCCAGCCTTCACTTCAACGGCGGATGCCTCTGTGCCGGACGCTCGCTCAACCTCCAAGCGCACCCTTCTCTCGCAGATAGCCTCCCAATTTCCCACCACAGTGGGCGTGTGGGTTCATGGAGAAGGCCAGGGCAGCCTTGAACCTCAGCAAACTCCCACTGCGAGTGACATGGATGTTCAAGTGGTTCTTTCCCCCGATCAGAGTGGGCGCATCCCGGGAGAAACCCTTGCTCAACTGGCCAGTGTGGTTTCGGCGGGCCACTTTGTGAGGCTCCGATTTCCTTGGTTGCCGCAAGATATCAAACAGATCTCAGCGACCGCCTACGTCAACACTCTGCTCCGAGCCAGTTGGCCTGCCTCACGAGCGGCTACAGTGCTCCGAAGTGCCGAAGACCAGGAGCTCCTCCAACAAGAGGAGCTCTACCTCCGGCTTGACAACATTCTTGTGGACCTCATCCGAAGCGTGCCTCAACTTGATCCATCGCCTAGCGTTCTCGTGCAGGTGGCGCGTCAACCCAACGAACTGAAGCGGGGCATCATTCAACTCAGCAAAGACGTTCCTCAAGGCTTTGCCCCAGGCTACGCTTCTCTCGCCGTGCGCTCGCGCTTCTCCCCTGACCAGTCTCAAGCTGGGGCAACGCCGCTGGAAAGCCCACTCACAGAAATAGAGTTGCTCGACTGGGTTCAAAAACGCTTTGAAAAGAAGATCCGAGAGAAAAAGGGGCGATCGGCAAAGCGAAGGAAAAAGAAGCAGGAAGCGAGCACTCCAAAAGATCTCTTGGTTGCCGAAGTGGAAGGCCAAGAGGGCTCCCTCTACGTTTTTCGCAGAGGCTGGGTTTTTCTTCCTCAACAAGAGAATGTTGGAACCAATGGACACGCAGCCAGGGTCGCCGGAAAACCCTTGTTTGGGGTACCCCTTGAAGAAGTCGTTGCCGCGAAGGATCGCATTTATTTAGCGCACCTGCCCCGAAATGAAGTTCTCTTGCACACGAGAATAAGTGGCACAGGCCCTAAAAACAGAAAACTTTTTGTTGATCTCCGCTCAGAGTTTCCTGTGAAACGTTGCTCCAGCTCCGAGGGAGATTTGAAGCTGAGCCAGTCGGCTCTCCGATCGGAAGGGTGGATGCACATCAAAGCACGCGGCAAGGCCTCACGACGCTCAACTCACACAGATGTTGTCTGCCTCATTGATCTCGCCCACTCCAACCCCATTAAAACTGCGATGAAAAGGCGGCGAAGAACTGCACAGCAAGGCTCAGGAAAAGTGGAAAAGGAGGCTGTTGTGAGCCTCAGTCTTCGGGTCTCAGTTGACGGCAAACGCGTTCCCATGAGCGCCTTTCAGTTTGGACCCTATGGGGAATCATGGGAGTTTGTTTCCAGCAGCTCGAATGTGGCGCATCTCGATTTTAAGTCGGTAGCATCACGTTTGCTCAATCTGCTCCCCTCCCTCGAGAGAGAACGGCTTTCTCGAAAAGAGAGCGATGGAAAGGGCTCGAGCGGCAAGGCGCCGCACCTCTCCACACACATCCATGTTTGGACAAGTCCAGCCGCTCCACTCCCCTTGGAGCACCCCACCCAAGAAGACTGGCAAAAGGAAATCGAAAACTTCGTGGAGTCGCGTTATGAGCTTGCGGAACAGCTGAGGTCGCGCCGACTGTGAATCGCCACTATCTTGTTGAAAACCAACGTATCTGTGCGTTTGGAGACACATACCCCATTCGCACCCGCTTGAAGAGCCTTGGGGCGAGATGGTCGGGTGCAAACAAATCTTGGCTGCTGCAGCACACCCCCGAGGTTGTGGAGTCGCTCCTGTCTATGGGTTTTCAGCTGTCTTCCGA
>JANQPW010000373.1 GCA_028285285.1 Silvanigrellales bacterium | reverse complement strand
GCGGAAGAGCTCGAAGTGGACTCAAAACAGCTCAACCACAACGATATCCATGTGCACTTTCCTGAAGGCGCCACACCAAAAGACGGTCCCAGTGCAGGTGTGGCCGTGCTCTGTGCTCTTGTGAGCCTAGCCTCGGGAAGACGTCTGCCCAACAAATTGGCCATGACGGGGGAGATTTCTTTGCGCGGAGCTGTTCTTCCTGTGGGTGGAATCAAAGAAAAACTGCTTGCCGCCCATCGCAATGGGGTGAGGGAAATTCTCTTGCCAAAACTGAATGAAAAAGATTGCGATGACCTTCCGCCAGACGTTCGCTCCGATCTCAATATTCATTTGGTGAGCAAAATGACTGAGGTGCTCGACATTGCCTTTGCCCGCAACCCTGTTCAGGTGAAGCCGAGGCAGGCGAAAAAACGCAAATGAGTTCAACGTCTGCATCGCCCCTCACTCATTCCAACGCACCCACCTGGGAACGGTACTTTGATCACAATGCCACAAGCCCGTTCACGGTGGCTCACTGGGAGCGTGTGGCAAAGGAGGTTTTTACCCACGCTCACCAGTTGGGAAATCCATCGAGTCCTCATGCGGCCGGGCGGAGGGCACAAAACCTCCTCAACCAGTCACGACGCCGGCTTTCAGAACACCTTGGCTGCGACCCGGGGCGTGTGGTTTTCATGGCCAGCGCCACAGAAGCCAACAACACCGTTGCAGCCCATTTTGCAAACAAGAGCTCTCCGCAACAGCTCATTTACAATCGTTGTGCCCACCCCAGCGCTCGAGAGCCACTGCAGACGATTGCTCAGATCACGGAGACAACGCTCACCGGAGTGAGCCCCACAAAGAATCAGCGTGAATATGCACAGCAAATCGTGCGACAGATTTCACCCCACACAAAGCTGCTGTTTTTGATGTCGGCAAACAACGAAACAGGCCAACTCTATCCCGTGAAAGAGCTGGGCGACTTTCTTCACCGCACCCGCTTTCCCCCTTCCCAGCAAGATGGTGATGGCGAAGACCCATGGCAACTCCGCCGTTTTTTACAGGAAGGTGTCGGACCCGATCAGCTCCGTGAGCTCCATTTTCATGTGG
>JANQPW010000371.1 GCA_028285285.1 Silvanigrellales bacterium | reverse complement strand
CCCACGTCACCTCTGCTCCATCGACAGCCACTGAATCAACCGCAAACCCAGGGGCGCCCGTCTTCAGCACCGGCGCTTCCGAGTCGACATGGTATGTTGCCACCAAAACTGGACTCGGACGGCTCAATTCCTTGAACGCTCGAAACTTAAACTCAATGTGGTCACCATTCACAAGCTGAATCGCCTCTGTGTACTTTTCACTGTCTTCCGAGGGAGTTGAACCATCGGTAGTGTAGGTGATCAAAACCTCCGGCTCGGAAGAAGAAACGGCAACGGCTTGGTCCGAGGAATAAACTCCCGGTTCAACACTCAACTGCAGGGCAGGAAGCGTGGGAAGGATGATGTTGTAAGAGCCAAAAAACACCGCACTGGGAGTGAGATCGTCTCGAAGAGCGATGGCCTTAATCACCACAAACTCGCTTTCAACTCCAACGGTGAAAGGTTCAGAATATACGGGAGAGCTCGCATCGGGATCGCTGCCATCGAGCGTGTAGCGGATGACTGCATTGGGGGTTTCTGTTTCAATGCGAATGACTTGAGGCTGAGAGTAGTTGCCCGGAGAAGGCTTGAACTCCGGGGTGACAACAATCTGCTCTTCCACCTCTTCGGCCTGCTCAAGAAACTTTTCAGCGGTGTCCACGGGTTTGGTGGTGCCAAGTCCATCGAAAAAGGAAATCGCTTCAGCAGCGCTCACGTCTCTAAAATCGCGTAGGTTCTGGTTGAGCTCGTCTCCTGACCGTTGCTCAAGCAAAAGAGCAAGCTCATAGCTGGCCAATGAGATGATGGCTTCGAGATCTCCTCCAGACTGGAGCCGAGGAAGGATTTCCAAGACAATCTCAGCCGTTTCGCGATCAAAGCGCTCACGCAGCTCTTTGAGATTCTGAATCAGCCGGTTAGATTCACGCCGAGGGAGCTTTTCGCGCTCCTCGTCTACCCTAGCCCAAAAGGCTTCGACCTCAGGATCGAGTGTTGTGGAATCGACAGGTTCGGCGTTTTTCCCGAAATCGACAACACCATCCACTTTTCCTTCGTCAGATTCAATATCGGGAATATCGACCCCTTGGCCACAAGAGGTAAGAACCCAAGTTAAACCAAGAAATTGCGACAAAAGCACGGCAAAATCTTGGGTTTTTGCTTGTCTGATTGCCCTACCCAACTCTCGGCTCCTTTGCTACCCTTCCACCTATGCAGTCGGATCTGGCCCTCTGCTTATTGAGATTTCTTCAAAAAGCTAAGACAACAGTCCATAATTCCTAAACTCTTGGGAGACGATCAGCGCGTGTTTTCGAACAGACTTCTCGGCCCAGAAAAAGCAGCAACGGTTGCAGCGCTAGCTGCCCTTTTCCTGGCGGTTTCCAAGTCTCTTCTCTTTATTGTCACCGGTTCTCTGGTGGTAGCGGTTTCGGCGTGGGATAGCGCGATGGACTTTATTGTTAGCCTTGTGAACCGCAAAACCCTTGTCTTTGCGCGTCAGGCACCAGACGCAGATCATCCCTATGGTCACGGAAAAGCAGAGTCCATTGCAAGCCTGGGTCAAGGAGCCCTTCTTTTTGGTGGGGCGCTCACCATAGTCGGTGCCTCGGCGGAGTCCCTGTTTCGCCTTTTTCCAGATGGTTCGTTGGAAGGTGAAAGCACCTGGTTTGCAGTGCTCTTCTTTCTCGGAGCTGCTCTTGTGAGCATGCTCATCACCGGGTGGCTGACCGTTCACGCTCGTCACCACAACTCACCTGCCCTCCTTGCCGATTCAGAACACTACCGTGGAGACGTTTTTGCCAACCTTGGTTCGGCGGTAGGACTCTCCCTTGTTGCGCTCACAAACGTGGCTTGGCTCGACCCTCTCATTGCATCTCTCTTTGCATTGAAAATTGCGCACTCTGGCTACCGACTCCTGAGGAGAAGCGTGGATGAACTGATGGACCACGACGTGGGAGATGAGCTCAAACGCGACGTGCAGATCCACGCAAAAAAACTGATCCCGGAAATCGTCGACATTCATCGATTCCGTGGCCGCCGCAGCGGTTCGCACTATCTTCTCGACTTCCACGTGACCTTGCCGAATCATCTCAGTTTCCATGACGTTCACCAAAAGGTCGAAGATCTGGAGGAAGAGCTCAAAAGGGAGTTCAATGCAGACGTCGTTATCCACGCAGATCCAGACGAATCAGAGCAGGGAGCGCAACAGCCCATCAAGAGCTCGTGATGTTTTTTCAAGGTGAAAGCGAGACGGAAATGGAACAGCAATTGCTCCCCACGAGCTCGAGAGTTTCCTTTCCCACAGTTTCACAAAATGCTCGGCCAAACCGCGAGCGTCGGCCGCGGTGTCCTCAGCACTTCCATCGTAGCGATGCGACTCGGGCACAATGTGCTTGTAAGCCAACCGGTTGGGCACCAAAGGCACAAGGCCCAGCCGCCAGGCTTCCAGCACTGAAAGACCCTGAAATTCTTGAAGCGCCGTTGAAATCACAAAATCGCCCTGCCGGAGCAGGTTTTCATACTCTAACCTTGAGTCCACATAACCCCAGTGAAGCGTGTTGGCCTGAAACTCAAGTTTGAGAGCATCTTCCCGGTGTTTTGTGTGAGCTGGAAAGCGTCCTGTCATGATGATCCGCAGATCAGGAAAGCTTGGCAACAGAAGACGCACCGCAGCAAAAAATGTCTCGGGAGCTTTGTCGTGTTCCGCCCGGTGGTTCCAAATAAGAGTGGGCGATGGGTGAGAGCGAGCAGAACTTCGCCCCTCGCCATGGGGGGCCTGTAACCCCACCGGCACAACCGGAGACTCGATGATCTTTTTGCGAAGAAGGCTGCGAACGGTCTTGGGAAGAGGGGCTCGAAAGTGTTTGACCCCCAAGGCGCTGCTGTGACGATTGAACTCCGAATTGAAAACGATCTGGTCGGCTCGCAAAAGAGAAAAAATCTGGGTCATTTGAAGCTCAACGCTTGTGTGTTGGTGATCTGAAAGAGGGTACTGAAACTGGTTTTCATGCATATAGAGCAATATGGAGGGCCGAGATCGACCAGGAAGAAAAGCCAACAAAGAGGTGAGGTCAACGGTACTGGTCACCAGTAGAACACGATTTCCCGCATGGGGTTCACGCAGTTCTGGTGCATTGAAGCGAAGTCCATCATCAAGTTGCTCACAAACGCCAGCCCTCATCTGCCACGAGAACTGACGCGCTCCCAAAGTGTGCTCCGTCCATTGCCAGTGGCTCAGTTGCCTCTTCAGCCCTTCTAACCAATATCTGTGGCTGTCGGTGCAGTAGTGATCAACAACACAAAGGTGGCACTGCCGAGAAAGCTCTTGTGACGTCACGCTGGCCGACGACTGATAACACTGGCCAGTATACCCTCAATCATGAGCCTTTCTTGATCGGAACAGTTCAAAAACATGCCACCAGCTCGCATCACGGGCTCGTCGAACCATTTCACCTGCGCCTTAAGGTTGAGCCGGCCCCCACCCATGAGACCAAAAGGTTCCAAAGGAATGATGAGCTGCAATTTATCTTCCTTCTTGAGGGAAACACGCTCGACGAACTGGATCTTGAAACCGGTGACCGACATATCCAAAAGCACCGCACTGCTCTTTGCAAAAGGATTCCACCAGCTGGTACGCGCTTCAACCAAGGCATGACTTGGAAAACGTGGCGCTCGTGCCGAGTAGTGATCCTGTTCCTGTGAGGTGTTGCCTGAGGGCCGATGTGAACCCGGGCCGTTGCCCACCAAACCCATCCCTCCCTTTTTGCTGGCGAGGTCTCGCTGAAGAAAAAGCATGCACGAGGCACACACCCCGCTATGATACCACGTTTGAAGAAGGATCAAATCACTTGGAAGAAGGAGACTCAAACCATGGCAGAGGCAGCCGGTAGTTTGTCACTTTTGTAGGAGCCTTCGCCTGCAACTCAAGGTTTGACATGAGAAGTGGAGGCGCGACCGTGGAAACGGGGATGAGACCCGACTCCGCGCCACAATGCCCATTGTCGAGCGAAAGCTCACAACCGACGGCCAAAATCTGATTCAGGCTGGAGAGGGGGGTGCCCACGAAGTCCACACCTTTAATATATCTCTCGCGACCACTGGGAAAAATTTGTGAGGCTATTGTGATTTCCCCCAGAAACGCCTGAAAGTCGTAGGCATCAGTGCCAGTTTCACCTCCCTCAACCTCATAAAGGATCACTCCAAAGGGAAGATTGCGTCGTCTGAGCTCCTCACACATCTCCTCTTTGAGAACCTCCCAACTTTTAGACGAATGACTCCTCACGAGCAGATTTCCCATTCGACTGATGGGCCGTTCGTAACCCTGGCTACGTGCATGGCCGTTGGAACGATGCTGACCACGCTTGTAGGGAGATCGGCTCGCCAAAAACCCTTTGAGCACACCTTTCTCAACAAGCGTAGCCCTCTGAGATGGAACACCTTCATCGTCAAAAGTGTAGGCCCCAACAAGCGGTTGGCCCTTCCATGACCGAACAGTGGGATCATCGACAATGCTCAAATCTGGATGCATGATTCGTTTTTGAAGTTTGTCTTTGAAAGCCCGCGCCTCGTCGTCGGCGAGAAATCGGTTCGACTCTAGTCGATGCCCAACTGCTTCATGGAGAAACAGACCAGCGGCCTTTGCGGAAAGCAACACAGGCCCGGCATATGAGTTCAAGATCTTTGCCCTGTCGAGCTTGTAGGTCACCTGTATGCGTTCACGAAGGGCTTCTTCAAGGCGTTTCTCACTGGGCAACTGGCTGCTGTCGTGAGCCATGAAGCTCAGAGTCATACCTTGATCTTCATTTTTCCGTCCCAAGAGCCAAAAATAAGCCACTAGTTCAACCACCGGCTCCTGCCAGACCCTTTCAACACCCTCACTACTCACGAACAGCTTTGTTTGCAGACGAGTAGTCAACTCCACATAAGAGTTTTTGATCTCTGGGAAGGGCTTGAAAACCTCGCTGAGGCGGCGCACCAGTTTTCTGTGCTGCTCCTTCGGAGGGGAAAAAGTCTGTAAGCGCTTATGCGAAGTCTCTGGGGCAAGTTTTATAAACGAGCGTGTTCCTTTGTTCAAATTGATGAAACTCAGATCTCTCGACTTCTTCGCGTAATAGTCGGCCACTGCTTCCCGGTATCGTGCATCTGTTAACCTCCACAGTGAAAACCTCACCGCATCGCTCTCACACTCCAGCGGAAGATCGATCATGTCAAAAGACTCAGCCTCATCACAATTGTCATCAAGGCCACCATTTGGAACGTGGTCGAAGACATAGCTACCCACCCGAATGTCAGCGTAGCATTGGCGCTTTTCACTTGTTGCTTCATGCCAAACAGCACCATACCTTCCCCACACATTGTGTTTTTCCGTGCTCCTAACAAGGTAACTCACAAAATACGGCTTCGGGTGTTTTCGAGACGCCAGGCCGTTCATGGCGCGATCTCTCTCAAGACGCATGGCTTGCAGCAAAACACGACAGTTCTTTTGTTTCATAACTCCCTTCCGAAACTCATGGAATTGATGGCCTTTCTTCAGAGTCAGATTTACCGTTATCCTATACAATAAGTTTTGATGAAACTCGCAAAGGACAGCCTTTTGGCCCGAAATTTGAATGCTCTCCTGCGGGGCGCTCCAATTCCGGAGAACCGGGAAGAGGACCATAATGATTCAAGGAAGTTATATCTTCCCAAAGCTCAAAAGATGGCAACGTCTGGGCAGTGTGGCCGCACTGTGTGCGCTGGGTGTTCTCTCAACATCTTGTCAGAGACCGCTGGTCAAAACAAAGAAGCCGAACCCCATCTCGACGAACACAACCGTACCGCGTCCACCTACAAGCCCACCTCCCTCCTCAATCCGGGTGGAAAATACCTCTGCGACCTCCATTCCCGATCTGGGCTCATTGCGCCTGACTGATGGCTTCAGTGAGTGCCGCAAGAGCTTGGAAACGGTGCTCAACAAAATCCGTGAAAACACAGTGCGCAGCGGTGGCACTGAAGGGCTGACCAACGGAATCAACAAAGCGAGAACGGAGGCCGATCTCAAGGCTTTGGAAATCAATCAAAAAATTCAAGAACTCGCGCTGCTCCACGCCTATGAGATTGTCGAGCGCGGCAACCTCTCCAACGGAGCAGCTTCGGTCTGTGACCTTGGCAGCCGCCTGCGAGCGACTGGTTTTTCTGGACCTCTCACCTCAGGCCAGGTCCTCGCCCTCGGCAGCGGTGGGGAGGCCGAAATCCTTCAGGCGTGGCTGAAAGCCACACCCTCGAGCCAGAACATCCTCTTTGAAAAACACACTCAAATGGGCGCAGCCACGCTTCCCACAAAGGAAGGAAACGGGGAAAACGTATGGGTTCTCATTTTGCTAAGCCCCACTGGAGAGAGTCAACCACCCAGCGGAGACAGCCCAGACAACTCTGGAAATCCACCTGCTCGAACCCCAACCCCTGCAGATCCTCGGGAAGGAAACGGCGGAACGGATCGGGCGGCCGCCTCTCTCGGACAATATGACTGCCCAAGTGGTTTCCAACTGCAGCGACCAGTCTCAAATTCGAGAGGAGTGCCCTACTGCGCGAGTTCGAGCGAGGTCATGGGTGCTTTCACAAAACCCATGCGGGATCTCTGTGAGAAATGGGGAGGTGGGTCGGAGACCTGCCAGACGAACCGCTGGTCGCGCAAACTCTACGAATCGGCCCGAGGGGACAACCTCTGCCCACGAGGGAGCAGCTACAACGAAAAACTCAAATTTTGCGTGGAAGGCAGCTGGGCCCTGGGCCCCTTTCCATCAGCGTTAGTTGACTTCTGCAAGAGCGAGTCTCAGAACTCCTCAGAGTGTGGCTCCGAGCGCCTCCCCATCTCTGTTCTCAATAAACTACTCTAGGAGAAACACAATGCCTGCGCCACGAGTCAAAGACCTCATATCTCACTTCCTCAGCTTATCTCTTTTGAAGGCAGCCGCTGCAGTGACTATGGGCTTCGTGGTTTTCTTCTCGTGTAAACCTGCCCAGTACAACCTCAGTGACAGTCCACAGCCCGAAGAAGAAAAAAACGTGGAAGAAGAGAAGCCAGGGGAAGAAAAAGAGATTCCAGAGGCAGCAGGGTTTCAAGACCCAGGAGACCTCACTGCCCGTCGCTCTATCCGGGGAGTGTGGATGACTCACCACGCCCTCAAGGGAAAATCAAAGGACGACTTCGAAAAAATTGCCCAACAGCTTTCTCAAAACAATGTGAACACGGTTTATCTTTGTGTGTACTGCGCCGGAGAACCTCTCTGGCAAAGCGATGCCTACCAAGCTGCAGGAGGAAGAGTCAACACGAAAACAGATCTTAAGGCCGTCGTGACAGCTCTGCAGAATCAAAAAATCCACGTCGCCGGTTGGTTTGAATATGGTCTTGGGATGCAATCGATCAACCATCCCATTGCTCAGAAGCACCCTGACTGGCTGCAGAAAAAGAAGGACGGTTCACCCCGCGGAAATGAAAATGGTTTTGTCTTTATGAGCCCAACACACCCCAAGGTCATTTCCCTCATGACAGACATGTTTGAAGAACTGGTGAACCTGAACCTCTTTCAAGAAGTTCAGCTCGATCGATTCCGGTGGACTCGCGACTCTTCAAAGGGTGGAGAGTTTGGCTATGAAGAATCAACTCTCTCAGCATTCAAAGAAAAGCACGGCACCGATCAAAGCCCTGAACACCGCGATCCCGACTGGGTCCGCTTTAGGGAAGAAAAAGTTAACGAGCTCGTTGAGGCCATCTACAAAAGGGTCAAGGCCACGGATCCCAAGGTCATTGTCTCTGTTTCTCCCGTTGGATTCTATGGAGTTTCACAGTCTCATCAGAGATGGAGCGACTGGCTCAAAGGCAACTACATGGATTTGGTTATTGCACAAGCCTACAACACAAATGTGGAGGGATTCAAAACTCACCTTCAAAACCTGAAATCGGAGCTGGAAAAAGCGGGCGTGGGCCCATCAAGATTTGGGATTGGTCTTCGGGCCCACGAGGAAAGCGATGCCGCAATGGTTGAGGAGATGATTCTTCATGCCCGAAGTGAAGGGATCCACAACCACGTGCTTTGGGTTTTTCACTACTACGAAGGCCGCCTAGGTATCAAAGACGAATTTGAAACCATCACTCGGAAGGGCGCAAGCTGGTCAAACCCTGCCGAACAGCCTTACGTCAAACTGGATTAGGCCCACAAGTGACTATCGCTGTTGCTCACAACCACTGAATTGCGCTGTGTGCTCTGCACCATCAGGCTTTGGATCTTGAGCTGTGTATGAAAGAGAGAAAGTCTGTGCGGTTGAGTCATCTGTTTGCGATTCGGCTTTGACAGAAATCTGGGTTGCTTTCAATGGCCTTTGGTACTTTTTTCGTGCAGACGTCGTTGCTTCATCGATTGTTCTTCCGAACGAGACAACCTCAGAGTCTTTCCTGAGCGAATAAACAACGCTGCCGTCTTCGGCAGTTTTCTTTCCTGTCGAAGTTCCGTTCAAGGTTGTTACCCCTGATTCGATGGAACCGTCTAGATAGGTGGATTTAAAGTTGTAGGTTAGCACAAAAGTCGCTCTGTTGAACCGACTCTGCACTCGCAGCCTCACGTCTTCGACGATTTCTTTAGCCTGAGCTCCAGTAGCGCCGTCTGTGGTGCCTTTCTGCTGACAGACGTATACCGAGTCTGTTCCTGCAAAAAAGTCGACAACCTGCTGAGGCAGCTGGATTGACTCTGGTTTGCTTTCGCTGGTGCCACAGCCCTGAATTCCGAGAACGGCCAGGGAAGCAAAGGGAAGAACAGCGTAAGTAGCTAAGAAATGAGAGCTTGACATGATTGGCCTCACAATTTGTGCATCTTCAAAAACCGTTGAGCTCGATGTTCCTGGCGGAATCGCAGCAAAAGAGCCCTAAAAGAGGGAAGCACAATCGGTGCCGAGCTTGCGCTCTGTTGGACCTTGCACCGACGGCACGGAGGAGCTTCGCGCATTGAAAGGACAATCGCCTCCGCAACCAAAAGCTCTCACCGAAATTTCGGCAAAAATTACCACAGTTGAAAGCTTTTCCTAACAAAGATTGCCCGCTTTCGTCTGTCAAAATTGCCTCAAAATTCGCATTTTTCACCGCTTTTCGATTCCAGCCACCAAGATCACTGGGAAAAGTGAGGCAGGACCTTTTTTCTGCGTCAAATAATCTGTTTTTGGTCAATTTTTAGACAGAATCGAGCTGCGCACTTCGGTTAGTCTGAAGTCATACCACGCACAAACTCGTTCATGGAAATGAAGACTTTCGGAGGCGTTGCCTTGGCACTGGCTCGGCATCACAAGACTGCATTCACCATCTTTGGCACACTGGCAATGAGTGCACACCTCCTTGGCAAGGGTCAAGGTGCAGACGCCTCAATGAAACAAAGCCACTCCTCTCAAGCCCAGCCGGAAACAGAAACAGCACGCCTCACGTTCCTTCTTGGCTCTCCCCGTCGCTACGCGGCTCGCTTCTTACCTAAAGACCGAAAGCTGCAAATTCGTGTACTGCCCGCTAGAGCAAACGAGTTTGATGCAAGTGCTTACTACGATGGACGCTTTGTACACCGAGCGGTAGTTAAAGAAACAAATGGCGAAGTGGTGCTCAGCCTTCAACTGAAGAACAAAGACGTTGATTGGCTCGTCACGCATCAAGAGTCTCCTTGGAGGATCATTGTAGATCTCTGGGCGAACAAAGAATCTGCTGTTGCTTCGCAGCGCTCCAACTGGCACTGGAATGGTTATCACAGCTCCATTCCAGGAGAGGGAACTCCGAAATCAACCTTTTCCACATTGGATCCTGACTCATTAGAAAACTCTGAGGAACTGGGCTTTGAAGACTTCGAAAGTTTGGGGGAGAGCATTCGCTATGAAGACGAACTCTCACAGCTCAGCACCGAACCATTCACCACAGAAGATGGCGCTCCGACGAACACCAGTGCAAAAAGCCAAGGGAGCAGTCCTTACGAACGGTTTCTCGTTGTGAACAGCAACCTTCCCGCATTGGGTGAAGAAGCAGCTCCTCAAGCCCTGGGACGCAATCAGTTCAGCCGTGGTCTCCATACTGAAGCTCTCAACACGTTTCGCAAGCAAGCCACTCTGCACCGAAGAGAGTTTGTGAGCAACAGTGAAAACCTTTGGCTTGCTGGGGAATCAGCTCTGCTCGCTGGACGCAAAGCACTCGCTAAGGACTACTTTCTCACTCTGCAGAAGACTTCTCCGAAGAGTTCGCATGGCAGTCTTGGCCAACTCAGAATGCTCGACATCAACGCAGAAGAAGGAACAGTCCCTGCAGAAAAGCTCACGCAGGGTTACGAAGCACTCACGCAGTCTCCAACCAGCTCTCCCGAAGCTCGCTCAATGGCTGCGCTCAGATTGGTGTCTCTGGGCTCTGCAAGAGAACAAGAGAAGAAGACAAATGCATCTCTCCTTCCACACTTTGAAGAATGCGTGAAGCTCAAGTCACTGAGGCAAAAATTTGTCAATGAATGCGACTACCAAATATTTGTTCACAACCACAAAACAGACGACCTGGTTGTTGCGCAACGCAGCATTGCGGCCTTTGAAGATAAATGGCCCGAAGACAACCGCATGGCAAGACACAAAGAAGCTCTTCGAACCAAGGTGCGTGCATTTCTCGACGATGTGTCGAAGAACGGCCGCTTCGCTGCCTGGATCGCATTTGAACGGGCCAGTGATCCGGCTTGGATTCAGTTTTCAAATGGGCAGTCAAAGTATCTCAAGACGAGAGCTGAAGCCTGGGAAAAGGCGGGGAACACAGCTCGCGCGTTGGATCTCTATGAACGAGCAGCGGAACGAGAAGCAGATCCGAAGAACCAAATGAAGCTTTTGGCAAAGGCTGCGAACATCGCGATGAAAACCGACGGCGAAAACCGGGCTCTGCGATCTCTGCGTCAAGTAGAAAGCAACCCTGTGCGTCGCACAGAGGGCCTTGGAGTGGAAGCAACAGCACTTGTGCGTGAAGTTGCTCTTGCTCCTCACAACCAAGAACTGGCCACAAAGATGCTCCTTGATGAAATCTTTTTAGGGTTTCACGCAGAAAACGACCTGCGAACACTTGTGTCGTTAACAGAACGATTGAAGGGGTCGCGCGAAGCGGATGTCTTGTATGAAAAGATACTCGCGTTGCCAACCCGCAGTCGCTCAGAGGCGGAACTCAAAGAGGATACGCTTCTTGATTTTGCTGAAATGCTGAGAAACCAGGGTCGACTCGTAAAGAGTGCGGACATGTTTCTTTCGGTCGCCAACCTCGATAGCGGAAAAAGCCGCGCGGAAGCAGCCTACAAGGCAGGTGTTGTTTACTTCCGCGCCGGACTCCTCGAGAAGGCAACCCAAAGTTGGAACATAGCCGCAAACGACCTTGCGAACAGCAAGTACTCAGCCCTGGCCAAGGAAAGGCTAAATCGAATTCGATAAAGATTATTTTTAGGAGGACTGTTAATGAATGACGCACGACCGGTAGACCTGTTCAACATGAACCAACCGAACTTCAACGGTGTTGGCCAGGACTCTCAAGGCGTTTCGCAGTCTCAGTTTGCTACTGAGGCACGAATTTCGGAAGAAGAAATGCTACGACATTTCCCAACCAGAGATGAGAAAATGTACAAGATTTTGGAGGTCGCTCGAACTGTAGCACCTACAAAAGTTCCCGTTCTCATCACTTCTGAAAGCGGCTGTGGAAAAGAAACACTCGCAAAGGCTGTCCATATTGCTGGTGGTCGAGAGCGTGGAAGATTTATTTCTGCAAGCTCACCCAATCTCCCCGCTAACTTTTTTGAAATGGATCTTTTCAACAGCCCGCGCAACCAGGGAGAGTTTGGACAAAACCGTCAGTTCGAAACCTGTACCCTCCTGCTCGATGACATCACCGAACTGGAAGCCACCCTGCAGGTCAAACTTTTGAAGATCCTGAAAGAACAAGATGTGAACAAAGGGGTCATTCGCCGAGGCACAGCGGCAGATGCTCGCATTATCGCCTGCACCAACAAAAACCTGCAAGACGAAGTCAACGCAGGCCGTTTTCGCAATGATCTCTTCTTCAAGTTGCATGTGATCCACCTCGAGATCCCCGGGTTGCGCCAACGAACGGTTGACATCGACTTCTACTCAGAGCTGTTCCTGCGAGAGTTCAACATGCAGTTTTCTAAGAACGTGCAGTTGTCTCCAACAGCAAAACAAGCTCTCAGAACCTACACTTGGCCTGGAAACGTGCGAGAGCTGCGCAGCGTGATGCAACGCTCGGTTCTGCTTTCCACAAAAGACTACATTGGTGTGGAAGAGCTTCACTTGATGAAAGCCAACAGCCGCACTGAAGTTGCCATGGCAGATGCCTTGCCGCAGATCACCTTGAAGGAGCTCGAGCAGCGCCTCATTTTGCAGACTTTGCGTCGCATGAACGGAAACCGCACCCACACAGCAAAGGCTCTCGGTATCTCTTTGAGAGCCCTGTGCTACAAACTCAACGAACTTGTGGAGTGCGGCTATGAGGTTCAAGGAAAGAACGCATGAGCCTTGTAAAGAACACTCTCTTTTCAAGGCTCATGCGTTCTTTCCTTCAACCTCATAGCCGCACTCCACAAGGTCGTTGAGTTTGTAGCGCAGGGCTCTCAAAGAGATACCGAGAA
>JANQPW010000358.1 GCA_028285285.1 Silvanigrellales bacterium | reverse complement strand
GGTGAATCAAGACATGGACTGCATCGTTCTCTCTGGTGCGGAAGAGTCGCGCTTCATGGAGGATCCCGATGCCTTCAACCCCGGGGAAGACCAGGTTTGGTCCTTTTCCAACGGCTGCGACGTGTCCCACGGAGACTCAGGCTCCGCAATGGTTGATCGCGAAAGTGGAAGGGTCATTGGAATCATCTGGACTGGCAAAATTCCCAAAGACGAGAAAGTTCAGTCATCTGAGTTCGTTCAAGACCTCCTCGTTAACCCCACCGAGGACATTTGGAGCGAAATGAGCTATGGAGTTCCGGCCTACAAGATGTTCAGCTTTATCCAGGAAACTGCAGAAACCACCGACAACCCCGACACGGCACGCATTCTCCTCGACCTTTTGGGGCTTCGCTGATTTGGGCCCCTTTTGAGTATATCTTTATTTTATTGATTTAATGGCTTTTTTTGGTTTTTCTTATGTTTGTCTTTAATTTTGCCGAAACCTCTCGTGGGTCGAAGCATTCTAGAGGAGAAACCCATGAAGCCCCTTTTCCAAGCTGCCCGCGTGCCCACTGTACTGAGTAGCCTTGTCGGACTTTCCTTCGCCCTCTGGGGATGTGGTGCCCAAGAAGCCGTTGAAGAAGGCCAGCGTGGGCTCAACCCTGAAGGCCAGAGCGAAGAGGGACCAACACCCACGAACCCCAACTCTGGAAATGGCAATGCCACCGCTCCAGGAAATGTTCCCTCACAACCCACACGCACCTATCAGTCGCTTCAGGTGGTGGCGTTGGGAGACTCCATTGCCGCAGGAACTCTGGCAAACTCAACCTTTGGAGGCCCAGTTCCCTCAAACCTCAATCTGACAAGCCTGATCAACCTGCCCATCAACGAAGCTATTCAAAGACTGTCCAGCCCTGAAAACTCAGCCTACGTGAGTGAGGCAAACTGGGCATTTCCAAAAAGAATGCAGACCTTCTTGGGCGCGTCTCGGTTGCAGGTGCACAACCACAGCCGACCCGGAGCTGAGGTGGCAGAGCTGAGCGGGCAATTCGCAGCTTTTCAAAACACCCGCGGCCCCGACGCAACGCCCTCCGAACAAAATGCCGTCGTTTTTGCT
>JANQPW010000343.1 GCA_028285285.1 Silvanigrellales bacterium | reverse complement strand
AATTACCGCACCTACGACGAATCCGGAATTCGCTCCCCCGATGCGCTCATTCGTGCCAACGCACAGTGGAGCCTACCCGACTTCGAGAACCTGTCGCGGCAGATGACTGAGTTTTTGGGCCCTCAGCAGGCCAACCACTGGCTTCGTGTTTTCTTTGAAGATCAGCTTTCCACACAAATCGACCGGGTGCGCTCAGCAGCGACCTCGGGCATCGACTACAACGACTACGTGTTCGATGTGAAAGGCGAAAACATCAAGTTCCAAATTGAAGGCTCAGGCCCAACCTGTGGCCCATTTTTGCGATCGCCTTAGGATTCCTTTTAGGACTTGGTGGGGCGGTGGAGATACGACTCCAAAGAAGCGCAGGCGCGCTTATACTCCGATTGGATGCAATCTGTGAGGGAATCAAACTCTTCCGTTTCAACGAGGTCACCCTTGATCAGCTTGTCGACCTCTTTGCAGCAATTGAAAAGAGCCAAGGCGCCAATGCTCCCGGAGCTTCCTTTCAACTTGTGAACACTTTCCGAAAAATCCAGCTTATTCCCACTTTGAGCACCCTTTCGCGCCCGTCCAATGGTTTCATCTGCCGTCATTTGAAAAACTTCCACCAGAGACTTCACAAGAACCCCTGGCTCACCTCCAATTTCGTCGAGCTCTTTCAGAATTTCCTGATCGAGGACTCGATCATCTTGATAGCACAGGGTGATCTTTTTCATTGTCTTTTGCCTCATCGCAAAACTCACACACCGTCGAAAAATTCTTCCCGGCCGGTAGAAGACGCAACGGCTTCGGCTTCCTCGCCAACCTTTTCCTCATCTCCCGAACCATAGGCATCCAAAACAATCCCGCGACCGTACTGAGAGCGGATATTGATATCTGCGGAAACGCTTTGCACAGCCTTGCGCAGTTCAAAAAGCTTGCGATGAAAGGCATTGTCACTCACAGCATTCAATCCCCAAGCCTCATGCTTCAGCGTCTCTTTTGGAACCACAGTTCCCCGAGCAGCCATCAAGGAAGCCAGCATCAAACTCTCAATGGGGGGCAAAAACTCTCTCCCCAAAGGACCACTCACAATTCTGTGCTCTTTGTCGAGATTCAGCCCACCAAAGCTCAGACTGGCACCCTGCGAATGTTTCTGCAAAGTGAGCAAGCGTGTTTGAAAGCGCGCAATCAGCTCCCGTGGTTTCACAGGCTTGATGATCAGGTCTTCTGCACCTGCAAAAAAGGCCTGCTCCAAGGCTTCGTCGGAGCCATCCATGGTCACCACGAGAATAGGTGAAACGGGCCACTTGCGACGAAGAGCGGGAATAAAATCGAGGCCGCTCCTTCCTTGACCCAAGTGGATGTCAACAAAGCAACCGAGGGGTTCACGACGAGGAGATAAGTTTTCAATCTCCTGTGGATCAATCAGACAAACGGCGGGTATGTTCAGGGACTTTTCGATGATCTTCGCAACAACCGGATCGTCTTCAACAACCAACACCCATCCGTCTTGCACATTTTGCATACCCAAATTCCCCCAGAAAAGCGCACACCCTTACTCAGAAAGCCTTTGGCCTAGTGTTCTATTTAGTGAAGTTTCGAGTCAAAGTCTAGAGCGGCTGTCCGCCAAATGTTACAGATTTGCTGGCCACGATCATCACTATAATATGGCTCGCCGCAGTTTTGGATGCCAACCGACTGAGAACAGGTGTTTTTTTGACAACTAATTCGCGTGCTCAACGCCGCCTTATTTCTCAACTTCGCCCAACATTTATTGCTTGGCCAAATGGATTTGACCAATTTGGTGGGAAACAGCTCAGCAGTCTTCCCCTCGATTTTCACCCGGGCGACCGTCACTTTCTTCCTAAGAACTATGAATTGAGCCCCCTTAAATTTAGAGAACTGTTGGGAATTCTCCAGCCACTCAAAGGGGTCAACACGGTGTGGTTGCCCTGTGTGAGAGCACGCGTGACTCCAACGCAGTCCGTGTCAGACCGTTTGCAAGGGTTTGCTTGGAAACACTGGCTCCCTAAGGGTTGCCCGATCTCTGTCAGTGCCGAGGCACAAAAGAGCCGGCTGCGACAAGCCTCCGTTGTGAGAGAAGCGGCGCAGAAAGCTCTGAGAGAGATGGCCTTCGAAGCGGAATTGGCCACTGAGCCAAACTCACAATCACTCCCTCAAGATTCGATTTCACTCAAACTGAGCCTCTTTCGAGACACACTCACAGCATACCTACCCGCAACTCTCACGCCTCACCACCACCGCCACTACAAAGCAGACCTGCGCCACCCAGCTAGCCTCCGGGAAGACATCGCCGAGTGCGTTATTGCT
>JANQPW010000338.1 GCA_028285285.1 Silvanigrellales bacterium | reverse complement strand
CGCTGCGCGGAGCAGGGCGCCTCAAACCAAAAGCCGAGAAAGAATTGTAAGCCAGCGCAGCGACCTGCTCACGGCTCATGCTTCCACCTGGGCGAAACTCACCATTGGAAAAACCACTGATCAAGCCGAGCCGCTTAGCCTCTGCAATCTCATTTTTTCGTGGGTCATGAGCAATGTCTGAAAAACCTGAGTTCTGAGTGGCACTGAGAGAAAGAAACAGTTGATTGTTTGCTTCACCGGGGGCCAATGAACTCTCAAAGTTTCTCAGAGAAACAAAAGTCTCGGGCATTTCTCCGATCGGACGCTCGGAACCGCAGGCCATGCAGAAACTGGCCATAAAGGCACCAACGGCCTGAGGAATAAACTGATGGGATCTCTTCCGACCCTGTGGTCGCTCGTCACTTTCAACCATTCGCTGTTCTCCTCTAAAATCAGCAGAACAGTCTTCGGTGAAAATTTTACTTTTCGTAAATAAATTAACATAATGGAAACAATATTAGATATTTCAATAAAGAACATTCATTAATATCGGGCTGTTGCCAGACTTTTGTTTTACTGCTGACCTTGAACGGCGTCGGAGTTATCATAAAGAAACACTGCAGGAACAGGAACTTCAAAACCCCAATGCCGACCTGTTCCACTGAGCTCCGCCTGTCCGAAAACCTGTTCACCCTCAGAACCAGCTTGTGCAGGCGGATGCTGCCGCCAGCTGACATCTTCTCCTGCTGTGGTTTTTGGCGGGGCCAGCACAACCGACTCCACTCTTCGAAACGCGGCTTGTCGGGGGTGATGAACTCGGGAGAGCTTCACTTCTTCCACAAACAGGAGACAGGGAGTGAGCCGATCCGGATCATATCCATAGCTTTCCCACTTTCCGGCGAGTCGCCCTTCCAGCCGCGCATCAACAGCAGCGTGATGCCACTCGTGCGTGGCTTCGATTTTCTCTGCCAAAGGAGCGGGTGCCGGACCAACGTACCCATTCCGTCCCGAGGTGCCGGCTTCTCCTCCCTTCGTCTGCACATGAACGGACTCAGTGCCACCCGGAGCCAGCAGGAGCTCGAAGCGCCCACCAGCCTGGCCATCTTCACCCTGACCTCCTTTTGAGAAGAAAGCACTTTGCCCTTTTGGCTCTCCTTTCCAAGTCACTTGAGGCCGCTTTTGAATGAGAGCCACCTCACCCACAATCTGCTCCACATGCTCAGCGTCTTTCAACTGGGGCTCAGGACATTCATCGGCAGAAGGGGGGAGCAGCGACCACAGATTCAGTGGTTCAAAGTCCAACTCGTCAACAAACTCTCCCGCAGACTTCCGGCCCAGGTCTTCCTCTAAGAAGCGAACTTCATGCTCAAGCATCTCTTGTGGAAATCGCAGGTTTTGGTTGTTGAGACAAGACTCAAACCCGGGAGGACACTCTCCGTCTTTTCCATCTCGGCCAGCTGAACCCGTGAGATCAAAAGTGCCTCCCACCGACTGAGACACCAGAAGACTCACGTTGCCAGAGGGAGCTCCTGATACACCCGTCTTCACGACCAGGTCCTCAACACGCCCAGCCGCTATCCAAAGATCATGACCTTGTGTGTGGATGCGGACAGGGCGCCGAGTGCCAACTTCGCTAAAAGACAACACAAGTGCAGCCGACAAGTTCAAATGGATCTCATCTCCAACAAACTCCATCGCCACACCCGCAGCCCGAAGCAACGCATCGCTTTGGGCGAGAGAGACAAACTCCTCAAAGTTTTCAACTCCTCGTTCAGCACCGCTTTGCTCACCAATGAAAAAAACTTGTTCTCCCAAATGAAAAACGGGGGATTCTTTTTGCGGGACATGCTCTGCCTCAACAGGGCTGAGATCTTGATTTGGCTCCGGCTTTTGCTCACTCAACTCATCACGACAAGAGACGACCAGAGTCAAGGTCACAAGCCCCTTCCACCATTTCAACCCTGCGCTGCCCATCTCTTCGCCTCCTTTTTTTGTGATTGCTTCAACCGCAAACCCACGGCCCCCCAATCAAGCGAAAAGCCCCAGAGATGGCGAGGGACAACTTGACTCCGGAGTCGGGGTTTGAAAGAGTGCTAGAACTTTCAGCCTCACTCCAAGCGAACCAGAACCACAAAAAGGCTCAGCCTATGAACCTTAATTTCGGAAACCCCAGTTTTTCTCTCACAGGCGGGCGAAAGGAGCGTCAAAAGGAGTTTTTCTCTGTGCTCCAGGAAACACAGCGCCCTCTTCTCTTTGACGGAGGTGTGGCCTCGCTCCTTTACGATCGAGGAGTTTTCATCAATCGCTCCTTCGATGAGGTGGTGCTGAGTCAACCAAAGCTGGTGTCCGAAATACACTCCGACTACCTTGACGCAGGGGCAGCGGTGATCACGACCAACTCCTTCAGCGCAAACTCCTATAAGCTTTCCTCTTTTGGGCTCCGTGAAAAGGTGGTTGAGCTCAACAGAAAGGCGGCAGAAATTGCTAAAGGAGTGGCAGAGCACCGCGCGTGGGTGGCGGGCAGCATCGGACCTTTGGGTGTTCGCCTTGAGCCCTGGGGGCCCACCTCCTTTGAAGAAGCAAAGCTTGCTTTTCGCGAACAAGCTCTTGCCCTCAAAGAGGGTGGAGTCGATATGTTTGTGCTGGAGTCTTTTGGAGACCTCAATGAAATCCAGCAAGCCATCCATGCCATCCGCGACCTGGGTGATGACGAACCCATTGTGGCTATGATGACCACCAATGAAGATGGGGAAAGCCTCTATGGAACACCGACCGAATGGTTTGTGAAGCAACTGGACTCTTGGGGAGCTCATCTGTTGGGAATCAACGGAGGACCTGGTCCCGCCTCTTTGCTCTCCGCTCTCGACAAAATCAAAGAGGCCACACAGAAACCAGTCATTCTCAAGCCCAAGGCAGGGGAGCCCCGAATCGTTGACGGCCGCGTTCTCTATATGGCCAGCCCAGAATACATGGGAGAATTTGCCCGATCGGCCCTCCTCAAAGGCGTGAGAGCCATTGGTGGCTGTAGCGGAATCAATCCCACCCACATTCGGGCCATGGCCGGCGCCGTGCGCCAGAGCCGTGCTTTCCAGGCAAACTATTCGGAGGTGAAGCAATCGGAGCCGATCGCAGACACAGGACCTCACCTGCCCCAGGAATCGCCAAGCGCCTGGGCAAAGTGCCTCCGTGAAAAAGAGTTTGCCGTGTGCCTCGAACTGCTCCCTCCCCGCGGCCTCGACTGCTCAAAGATGATCGAACGAGCCAAGTTTTGTCGGTAAAAGGGAGTTCACGCCATCAACATTCCCGACGGCCCCCGCGCGAGTGCCCGCATGTGTGCCATGGCCAGTGCGTGTATCTTAGAGCGAGATGTGGGCATAGAAACCATCATTCACT
>JANQPW010000337.1 GCA_028285285.1 Silvanigrellales bacterium | reverse complement strand
TGAGCTTCCCCGGCAGAGCCCGACACGAGGCCAAGACCATCTGGGCTTGCTCTCCCATAGCCAATCGAATCGCCGTCTGTGGAACCCGAAACAGGTGGGGTCTTCGCACGGCCTTGGCGAGCTCACGGCTGAAAGTGTTGAAGTCAACGGGGTTTGGACCAACACAGTTCACCGCCTGACTCAGGTTTGTGTTCTCCAAAATAAAAGAAACACAGTGCACGAGATCTTTCACATGAATCCAGGGCAGATATTGGTTTCCCTTCCCAACAGGCCCGCCCAAGCCCATCTTGTAGAGAGGCATGAGCTTTTCAAGCATGCCCCCATTTCCCAAAACTATTCCAATGCGCATTTGCACCAGTCGGAGATCTCGAGATATCTCCTTTCCGGCTGATTTTGCAGTTTCCGCAACCTCGCGTGAGGCCAACTCCCACACGCGGGAAAGCGACATGAGAAAGCTCCCCGTCACATCCTGCTCACGGGGAAAGTAGTCCTCGTCGAATTGAGTTTCCGTGTGTGAGGGATAGATTCCAACTGCGGCAGCCGACAAAAAATGCTCCACACTCGGGGGGAGGGCCGCCGCTATAGCGCGTGTTGTGTCAACACGACTCTGCACGAGCTCAGCCTTTCGAGCTGCTGTCCAACGGCCTTCTCCAATACTAGCACCCATGAGGTGTATCACCGCACTCACCCCCTCCAATGCTGCCTCGGGAAAGGGTTCCTGCAAAGGGCGCCACTGATGGACCTCAATTCTTTGATCAGGTAGGTCTTTCCTGGCCCGATCACTGTTGCGAGATGTCACGCTGAGAGTGTGACCTTTTTCGAGAAGGTGAGGGACAAGGTGTTTTCCAACGAACCCTGTGGCACCTGTTAACATAATTTTCAATTCATCACCTCCACAATTTCGACATCATTACAAAAAGGAAACGTCAATTTTGAAACATCATAACATTTACCTAGCTGGAGATAGAATAGTCAAAACTTCGAGTAAAGATAATGGTAAATCAACAAAATTGTTACTTCTTACTGAGAACAACGAAAGGGAGAAACATGAAAAACAGTTCTATGGTCCTTTCGGCGTTGTCCTTGGGCTGCCTTTTTATTCACCAAAGCGCACAGGCAACTATTCTACCACCCAACGATCTTCACCTTGAAGACACGCCAAGCTTCACGGCAAACATCACTGAGGAGGAGTTTGGAACACTGATCGATGAAGTCGTGGAGCTCTACCAACCACTTGCTGCCCTTCATGGCGCGGAACTCCAGGCGAAAAAACTTTGGGACAATTCCACCGTTAATGCGAGCGCCCAACAAATGGGAAAGCTGTGGCTCATCAACATGTATGGGGGCCTAGCGAGGCGCCCTGAAGTCACTCAAGATGGCTTTTCAATGGTGGTCTGCCACGAGCTCGGTCACCATTTCGGAGGCTTTCCGTTCAGCCCAATGTCGTGGGCTGCCGACGAAGGTCAGTCTGACTACTTCGCCACCCAAACCTGTGCCCGAGCACTGTGGCGTGATCAAGCGGCAGAGAACGCAGAATTTGCGAGCACCGTCCACCCTGAGGCCAAATTCCGCTGCGACTCTGCCTGGTCTGAAGAGGCCGAACGAAACCTCTGCTACCGCATTGCTGAGGCCGGGCTCTCATTGAGCACACTGCTTGCGGCGCTCAATAGACAACCCCTCCCCGACTTCTCAACCCCTTCCGAAAAAGTCGTCAGGCGCACCAATCACACGCACCCTGCGGCTCAATGTCGCCTCGACACCTATCTTGCTGGCGCGCTCTGCACCGTTCTCTTTGAGCCCCGCTTGATTCCCGGCAAGGGCAGGCCCTTCTTTCTCCGAGGAGGAAAAAAGGCTGAGGCTGAAGCAATGATGGTCTCTTGTGACGCCTCCCGACAGAACCAACTCATGGGCTCAAGACCAGCCTGCTGGTTCCGCGCTCGGACCTTTGACCCTGTTGAAGAAAGCCTCGTGGCCCAAACACAAAACATGCCTGATTGATCCAGTTTGCTCTTCTCTTTTTTCCTAGACAGCGGCGGCTTTTTTCTGGCATAGAGCACGCTGCTGAAAGGGAGGAAACCAAATGAAAAGAGTGATCACGGCGCTTGTGGCCCTGAGTTTTGTAGCGGCTGCATGCGGCTCCAACAAGAAAAAGAGTGGGAAGTCAAATAAAGGCCAACAAAATCCAAACTTTCCCCTGAACCCCAATACCGGTAACCCCAACGGTGGAACTCTTCCTGGAGGAGGAACTCCCGATGGCCCCGGCAGCATTGGTGGGCTTTGGATCAACTCTGGTTCGTCTGGTTCAAGCTCCCCAGAAGTCCAGTTGAACTTCAGTTCCAATGGCCAGTTCAGCCTGAACCGCTACTACAGCGGCTCGAGCAACGCATTTGAAAGCCGCCAAGGCAGTTACACTGTCACCGTGCTGGGCGACGCACTTGCGGTTGATCTTGTTGAAATTAAAGACGGAAAAGTTTCTCAGGGGCAACAGCCTGGGCAATCCGTAACAGTGACAACTCTTTGCAGAGCACAGGTCGTCGCAGGCCAAAGTTCTGTCGTCACTCGGGAATTGCTTCTGAACTGCAATTGGACAGGAGGTGCAAGACCAGCTTCGTTCGACACCTTCACTGAGCGGTTTGTGAGCGGCCAGAGCACGTTCTGAGTTTGATCGCGCTAGATCCTTCCCGTACCATAGAAGGGCCACCCATGTGAGGAGCCGAACCTATGGACACCCGCGAGCGCCTTTTGCGAGCTGGAGAGAAGGAAATTTCCCGTCAAGGGCACTCTGATCTGTCATTGAGAGATGTTGGGCGCAAGCTTGGGCTCTCAAATATGGCGGCTTACCGCCACTTCAAAGACAAGGAAGACTTCCTGGCAGCAATTGCGGACAGGTCGTTCACGAAGTTTGCTAAGTCCCTTCGTTCGGCACGGCTCAGCCAAGACCAGTCCCGCCCCTTACACCGAGTGGGCAAAGCCTACTTTCTCTTTGCTCATAAAAAACCTCATCTTTTCAAATTGATGTTCTCAGGTGCTCTTCCGCAGTTGCCAACCGACCTCGAATCGGAGGAAGGGAAAATGTCGGCCTATGTAGAAATCCGTGCTGCCGTGGCCGACGAAGTGAACACCTCTCATCTCGAGGCCGATGAGGCCGAAGACGAGATTGACATGTACGCCTTCTTCGCCTGGAGTGTGCTCCACGGCTATTGCTTCATTGACTCGCTCTGGTTCGAAAAAGATCAGATCCAGAGTGAAGAACGTGTGGGTGTCTTGCTCGATCTGAGCATGAAAACACTTCTCAGCACCGAACTCGGCCAAACTGATGATCACTCACGCGCGTCTTAAATCGGCCTCACTGGGAGGCTGACGAGACCATTTTCGGTAGTCCCAACACCACTGGCTGCGGCCCATTTTCACCAGAGATTCAAGCCAGCCCACATAGGCAGCCAACTGTTGTGCTGTTTCTTCACGAAGCTTGCCAGACTCATAGGGAAGGTGTCCCGGCCAAATTTCCGCACTCTCAAAAGAGAAACTGGGAACAATGTCTTTACAGAGCAAAGTGTCTCTGGGGCGAAGAGAGGTGGGCAGGAGCGCGTACTCAATGCGAAACAGCCCAGGCAAACCCACACGGCGAACATTACAAGCGATCGCAAGAGTTCCTTGTTTCGCGGCAAAGTCAATACCCATGAAAGGAAAGGCCGCCCAGGCCCCAAAAAACCGAAAGAAGGCACCCCCCGTGGTAGGCTTTTGATCATTAACGAGCGCAATGGAGTTCCCCTGCCCAAGACTCCGTCGGATCTCCCGGAACGTCTGAAGCTGGCCCAGAGTCCAAATCACCCTCAGCCCGCGAACGTGGCGAAAGAGCTCCAACAGCTTCGTCAACACCGGCACGGGCGCTGGCTTCGCCAAAACATGCAGCCCACCCAGTTGATTCTGCAAAAGTGCTTGATGAAAACACCCCCCCGCGTGCTCAATCACGGAATAGTGCCCACCAACCACAATCACACCTTTGCCACGCTCCCTCAAGTCGTAAGCCTTTGCCACATTCCCCATGAAGTCGGAAAAGCGACTGGCGTTGAGCTGCACACAAGCCCCAAGAGGCCACAGCACAAATCCTTCAACAAAATAAAAACCATAATTCAAATACACCTTCAGAGTTTCAAGGTAGAGAGCAAGGCCAGACAAACCAAGCCTCTCTCTGAAATTTCTGCGGCATGTTCGAGAGGGGTTGATGGGCAGCACAGCGCACACAAGTGAGAGCGTGAAAAACAGCGCATACAGTGGCAACAACGCAACGTTCATCAGCAGACACCAAAGGTAGTTGATTTTCACGACCGCTCCAAGCGCACGAGAACCACAAAACACGGGCACACCTGTTCAACCTTCGACCTCTCCCACATAGACGGAAAGGCCTTCAGCGGTTATAACACGCCACAACAACAAGAGGAGTCTGACCCATGCAACCCTGGCAAATCAAGTCGTATGAAGACTATTTGGGGGCCTACCGCAAGGCAGCGGAAACGCCCGACGCATTTTGGTCTGGTGTCGCCGAGTCTTTTCAATGGAAAAAACCATTTGAGAGTGTGTGCAAGGCTGACTTCAAGAGCGGCGAGTTTACTTGGTTTGAAGGGGGTGAACTCAACATAACAGAGAACTGCCTCGATCGGCACTTAGCCGAGCGTGGCGACCACACAGCACTGATTTTTGAACCCAACGATCCACAAACGAAACACAGTACCTTCACATATAAGGAACTGCACAAGGCCGTTTGCAAAACAGCAAATATGCTCAAAAAGCTAGGCGTTGCAAAGGGAGACCGCGTTTGCGTCTACATGCCGATGGTGCCAGAACTCATGTTTACTTTATTAGCATGTGCTCGCATAGGTGCCGTTCATAGTGTGGTCTTTGCTGGCTTTTCGGCAGAATCTCTCGCATCGCGGATCGCAGACTGCGGTTGTAAGATTGTCGTGACTGCCGACACAGCCTTAAGAGGCGCCAAACGCGTCGATCTGAAGGGAACCGTGGACACAGCCTTGGAAAGGCCAGAATGTTCGGCCGTGGAAACCGTGCTTTTACTTCGCCATGCACACACCGATCTTAAGCTCCACAAAACTCGAGATCACGTCTGGAGCGAGCTGCTTCCCGAAGCTTCTCATGTGTGCCCTCCCGAAAGCTGCCACAGCGAAGATCCCCTCTTTGTTCTCTACACATCAGGCTCCACAGGAGCACCGAAAGGTGTGGTGCACACAACTGCGGGCTATATGGTATGGGCAGCGTATACCTTTGCAAATGTCTTTCAGGTCGGCCCAGAAAGCCGCCACTGGTGCACAGCCGACATTGGCTGGATCACAGGCCACAGCTACATCACCTATGGCCCTCTCCTCACCGGCACAACCACAGTTATGTTTGAAGGAGTTCCCACCTGGCCGCATGCTGGCCGCTTTTGGGAAGTTGTTGACAAGCACCGGGTCACCCACTTCTACACTGCGCCCACAGCCATTCGTTCCCTCCAAGCAGCAGGCGATGAACACGTGCAGAAGAGCAACCGTTCCAGCCTTCAAGTGTTGGGCACTGTGGGCGAACCCATCAATGCTTCAGCTTGGCAGTGGTACCACGACACCGTGGGTGAGGGTCGTTGCCCCATTGTTGACACCTGGTGGCAAACGGAAACTGGCGGCATCATGATTGCCCCTTTGGCTGGCATCACTCCCACCCGCCCCACCTACGCTGGGCTCCCTCTTCCCGGTGTGGAACCTGTTATGGTGAATGATGATGGCGTTGAAATCGACACCCTCAACGCTACGGGCTCTCTTTGTCTCAAAAAGCCCTGGCCGGGAATGCTCCGTGGGGTTTACAACAATCAAGAACGTTTTCTCAACGCTTACCTTCGCCCCTACCCGGGGAAGTACTTCACAGGAGACGGATGCAAACGTGATGTCGACGGCTACTACCGCGTGACAGGAAGGGTTGACGACGTGTTGAATGTATCTGGCCATCGCATTGGAACAGCCGAAATTGAGAATGCCATCAATCGCAACCCCCATGTTGTGGAATCGGCTGTTGTGGGCGTGTCTGACGACATTCGGGGGCAAGCGATATGCGCTTTTGTGGTCACCGATGGTGAGGTCGTCAAAGACTCACTCCCCTCCCTCATCAAGAAAGAGGTCGGGCTCCACATTGGTGCCATAGCCCGGCCCCATTTGGTGATCGTCGCATCGGGTTTACCCAAAACGCGCTCCGGAAAGATCATGAGGCGAATTTTGCGAAAAATCGCGGCGGGGGGAAAGTCCGACTTTGGCGACACGAGCACCTTGGTGAACCCGGAGATCGTGCCCCAGCTTTGTAAAAACTACGAAGACTTTCTTTCCC
>JANQPW010000335.1 GCA_028285285.1 Silvanigrellales bacterium | reverse complement strand
TGAGCTTCCCGCTGGCACTGGCGTGGAGTGCCGTAACCGTTCTGGTTTTCTTCCCCACCTTGCACCCGTGGTATTTGCTCACCCCTTTGTTTTTGGGCCTGCGTCACGCCAAGAGTGTGGTGATCTTTTGGCTGTGGCCCCTCTTGGCTTTGGCCAGTCACACATTTTATCTTTCAATGGAAGATCCAACCGTTGTGAGGTATGTGGTGTATACCGTTGTGAGCGTGGTTTTAGTGCGGGACTTGCTGCCGCTTTGGCGGAGGTTGAGCGCTCAATCTCAGAGGGTCGCCCGACGGGGTGTGTTTGGTGCTCTTCTCCCCCTTTCTCCCCTCAGGAGGCCTGAGTCTGTTGAAGCACAGTGAAGTGGTGCTGGTGGTGCCAGCCCTCAATGAAGAAGAAAATTTAGACTGGTTGCTGCCGCAGCTCATGAATTGGTACACGGTCGTGTTGGTTGACAATGGAAGCACCGATGGCACGCCAGAGGTGGCTCGTCGCGCGGGGGCCATTGTTCTCAGCCACCCCATCAAAGGTTATGGCGGTGCTGTTCTGAAGGGGTTCCGCCACATTCAGGCCGATCCTCAGTTGCGGCGCAGAACTGAGGCGGTTGTGGTTTTTGATGCCGACGGAACGAGCCCCGCCGAAGCGATTCCTGAGCTTGCCGGGCCGGTGGTCAAGGGGCTGAGCGATCTCACCATTGGCCAGCGTGTCACAAAAGAGCAAGGGGCCATGCCCATTCATGCCAACTTTGGCAACTGGCTGCAGACCTTTCTCATTGGGATTGTCACGGGGCGAAAATACCTTGATATGGGTCCTATGCGGGCTCTTTCGGTTGATGCCATTGACCGCCTTGAAATGCGCGACCCGACCTGGGGCTGGAATGTGGAAATGCAAATGAAAGCAGCCTTTCTCAAGATGCGCATCACTGAACTTCCCATCCGATATAAAAAGCGTGTTTTTGGTCATTCAAAGATCAGCGGTTCTCTTTGGGGTTCCGTTAAGGCTGGGGTGAAGATCATTTACGCTGTCTTTTTATACGCCCTCATAGGCTTTCGCCTCAAAAAGAAGGCAAGTGCGAAGCAGCGGTTGATGGTGTCGAAGTCAAACAGAGCCTGAAGAGATCAGTTGTTTCGGTTGACGCGCTTGAGAACTTTTTCGGCCGCAGCCTCCAGCTGGTTTCTCCTTTGGAGAAGATCCCTTCCCACTGTCAGAGACGGTTGAGAAATGAGATCGCTCCATTCGGTGAATGCCATCTGAAGGGTGGGTCCAGAGCTCCTCCCCATCAAGGGTGTGTTTGCCGAGTGCTGGAGGAATTCCCGCTCGGCGTGGTCAAGGGTCTCGAGGAAATCAGAGTTGTCTTTGACTTCCCGGGCTTCCACTTGGGAAAAGATCCGAGTTGCGTAGACCATGCTCTTCAGTGAGACACTTCCTGTGTGCTTCTTCAAAAACAAATCTCGAAGCTCACTCACAGCGAAGTTGTTGGCACGGTTCACAGCACCTTTCACAGAGTTGACTCCAAAGCGGAAGGCTCGGGGCTCCAAACTCGGTTCGAAGAAGTTGTGATGGAATGAGAACTTGGTTTGACCCCACGTGAACTGCTCCAAACTGAATTCACGACTTTCCTGAGCGTCATGGAACTCCGGAGACAGCCAGGCAGTGTTGTTGTGCAAAAAGATCTCTCCCAGCCTCACAAGGAAAGTGCCGCCAATGGATCGCAACAGGTTTTTGTTGGGATCCTGGTTTTGTGGAGAGCCCAAGAGGCCCATGGAGTAGCGGGTGTTTGCCGTTGAAAAATCAAGCATGGTCGCAAAGCTTTCCCTGAGGGAGGGGGTGGAAGACATAAGGGAGCTGAAGGCTTCATTTTGCACCATTCTCGCAGTGAGCAGCTGGTCGGCGTGCACCGTGTAGGCACTCATGGTTGCGACCATTTTTCTCAGGGTCAATTGGTAACGGGCAGGCCACAAAGCCAGATTAAGGTGTGCAGTGGCATCGTGAAAGTAGAGGTAACCCATTTGGGCAATGGGGATGTCACCTCGAATGTGCAGCTCCAAGAAGCTTTCGACCGACTCTTTGTCGGTGTGCAGACCTGACTCAACGAAATTGGATTCAATGGGCTGCCTGAGAACCTTGTTCAGCGCTTGAACTCCCTGGGCGAGTGCGGCTGGTGTTGGAAGTGTCACATGGGTGGTGACCCCAGCCTCATCTTTCTCAATGGAAACTCCAAGAGCTTGGAGAGTCTTGGGAAATGCTGCGAGCAATGACTCGAGGGGCATGATCCGGCTGCTTGAGTCGTCGATGCATTTGGCCCAAGGGTGGTAGAGCGCCATTTTATCATCTTTGAGCAGCTCTGGTGCCCCCCATTTTCCCGGAAAGCGGAGCTTGAACGTCAAGGTGTTGTCTTTAGATTGCACATAGTGAAAGAAAGGGTTGGCAAACCGTTGTTCCAGCGACATGCTCCCCATGGGTTGACTGTGGTCAACGCCATAGAGCTCATCAACCTCTTTGGCCGTTAAGCCTGCATGGGCACTTGGTGCGGAACGGGAGATCTGCTGGGAGACGCACTCCTCCAACCTTTCGTTGGAGGGGTGGCCTGGGGGAATCAGGTTCGCGGCAATCGGCAGTCCAGAGCCCTCGTTTTTTGCAGTGGTTTGCCAAAGTTTGTCCACTGGCAAGCAGCCCAGGAGGCCGGAGAGGAAAGCCCCGGGAACGACAAGCCGCGCAAGAGCCGAATGGGAGAGAATGGGCATAGACAACATCCGTTCAACAGATCAGCGTGCAACAATAGGTTTTTTTATCGGCCTCTGTCTTCATGAAACTGATGAACTCTGACCAAATGAGGTTTTTTGGAAGGGATCTTGCTGTTGTCTCAGAGACACTTTTTTTGAGCACCCTTGGAAGCTATCGGAGACACTATGAACTTAAAAACTCTCAAAAAAATCGCGACAGTGGGCCTTTGTCTGTCGCTCGCCGGTCTGCAGGCGAGCTGCACAGGGTCTGAAAACCGCGGCCAACAGCAGTCCGTTGTTCACGGGGGAGACAAGAGCTCACAGGAGCAAGATAAGGAACTCTGCAGAATTGACTATTTGAAAGCCGCACTTGTGACCGCCGGCTGGGTTTTCGGCTCAGTGTGCGCAGGTGGTAACATCATGCGAGCCCTGGGAAGAGACAACCCGGATCCTCACGTGGCCACTCTTTCCGTTGTGCGTCCTTCTGTGGACATGCTCAGCGAGTCCGACGCACCAGAGCGCTCCGTTCGCATCTCTGTTGTTGAAGAAAGCAGTGGAGCACATATCTACAGCGATGTGGGGAACCTTTTGGGGGTCTACGACGCCCAGTTGGGTGTGCTGCGCACCTACGACGAGTCGGTGTCGGGTGACAATTTGTTCAGGGCTCAGAAACCGCAACGATTCCAGAAGGCGAAACGCGGGAGTCCAACCGTGACTTTGGACTGGGTTACTCACGATCAAAGAACCGCAGTGCGGGTGACCCTTCAGTCAAAAGAGCTGAACAAGCCCAATGATCATCGTTTGAAAATCCAGGAATTCACAACGGAAGGTGAGCCTCTTCCTCCGCTTGATATCACCCTCTCCGTTCCCAAATCTGACTCTCAGTTTCTGGAAAACTTCAGCCAGATCAGCGTCAACGAAAATCAATGGAAGGACTATTGGACTGCCAAACAAGGCCACCACCTCGATGGGCAGCAATCTGTGGGCAATGTCTTTGGTGGGCTCATTGGTGCGTCCACAGCGGCTCCAATTGCCGCCCTCACCTTGATGCTCTTGGCAAAATCTCAAGAAGAAGATGAGGGACCCAAAGACTAGAAGAGCCTAAGAACCTTTCTTGGTTCTTTTCTTCCGGTTCTCCTTTTGTCGAGCCAATTCTAAAGACTCGGCCACCTTCTTTTGCTCGTACGGGTTTTTTGCTTCGGTCACTTCTGGGGCAACTTTTCCTTTTTTGGTGGGTGCTCTTTTGGGTCGTGACTTGCCCGATGAGGCGTTCACTCCCGTAGCTTTGCGTCCTTTGCTCTTTGGCAGTGCTGTTTCAGCTTTTTTGGGAGCTTGAGAATGGGCGCGTTTGCGGTCTCCTTTGGCTTTTTGCCCTGGCTGAGCTCCCTTGTTCGTTTTTTTGGAGTCGGTTGGTGGTTTTCTCGAAGCCAGTTCTTTACCGGGAGCGTCTGCAGCCCACCGGGACTTGTATTTTTCCAGCTGGTCAAGAATAGCCCTCGAAGCCGGCTGAATTTCCCCGGTTTTGAGGTTTTCAGGGAGTTGGATCAAGCCCACTCCAATGCGAACGAGCCTCACGACCTTAAAGCCTATGGAGGCGAGCATGCGCCGCACCAAACGGTTGCGACCTTCAATGACCACGATCTTGAGCCATTGGCCGCGAGAACCCCCTAACTTTTCGCTGCCCCCCAGTTTAACACTGACGGGTTTGGCATAGCCATCAGCCAAGCTCACACCATTCCGCAGCCGTTCCAGATCGTCGGGGGAAAAAATTTCGGAAACTAAGATGGCATAGGTCTTTTCCACGTGGAATTTGGGGTGTGCCAAGGCGTAAGCGAGATCGCCATCGTTCGTGAGAATCAGCAGCCCCTCACTCCGAAAGTCGAGACGCCCCACAGCTTGCACATTGTTTGGAAGCTTCTTGAGGGCGGGAATATCAAAAATGGTGTTTCGGCTTCGGCTGTCTTTTCTTGTGGTGAGATAGAGATCAGGTTTGTTGAAAAGGTAGGTCAGTTTGGGAGTTTCCGACTTCAAAACTCGTCCATTGACCGAAACTTTGTCATCGGGTTGCACCCGGGAACCCAGCGTGGTCACCACCTTTCTGTTGATGCGAATGGCACCAGCCGAAATCATTTCGTCAGCTTTGCGTCTGCTGGCTACGCCATGACGCTGAAGATAAACATTGAGCCGAAGGCCTTTGTTCTCCGTGTCTGCTGCAGTTGCCGGAGATTCTGCTTTCTGGGAGTTCTTGTGCCCGGGGGAAGGGGAGCCCTTGCTCCGTTCAGGCTTTTTTTTCTTCGGGCCTTTTTTGGGTTTGCTTTCTGTGCTTGCTGTCATGTGTTGTCTGTCCTCCAGCGCCTCGCTCTCAGATCAGCTTAGCAGCAAAGCCGTGAAGGGGTCTTCCACAAACTTTTTCAAAGTCTGCAAAAAGGCTGAGCCAACGGCTCCGTCAATCACGCGGTGATCGCAGCTCAGCGTGATGGTCATGCGGGTTTCAACCTCAATGCTTCCATCAGCTTTGGCCACGGGTGTTGGCAGAGCTGCTCCCACAGCCAAAATGGCCGATTGGGGAGGGTTGATGATGGCCGTGAAGTTTTCAATTCCGGCCATACCCAAGTTCGAAATGGTGAAAGTGCCACCCTGGTAATCTTCGCTGCGCAGTTGCCCCTCTTTGGCTCGCGATGCCAGGCTTTTGGTTTGCTCGGCGATCTCTAAAACCGTCAGCTTGTCAGCGTGCCTCACCACGGGTGTGACAAGCCCTGCGGGTAACGCAACCGCCATGCCCATGTGCACGTCGCGGTATCGGGCAATATGGTCATCGTGCCAGCTGGCGTTGATTTCAGGATGCTTCTTGAGAGCTCGCGCCACCAAGGCAATCATCACATCATTGACGGAGAATTTTTCTTCTTTCGAGAGTTTTGAAACAGCTGCCTTTCGCCAGTTCAAAACATCATCCATTTTGAGGCTGAGGCTGAGATAGAAGTGAGGAGCCGTTTGCACACTCTCCGTGAGGCGTCTTGCAATGGTTTTGCGCATGTTGGAGTGGGGCACCCGCTCCACGGGAGCATCGACCCGGGCCGATCCAGAAGCGGCTCCCGCTGTTGCTCCTTCAAGATCCCGCACCACAATGCGGCCATTGGGCCCCGAGCCCTGGAGTGTGCTCAGATCCAAACCCCTGTCTCTTGCGACTTTCTTCGCCAAAGGGCTTGCCTTCACACGGCCTGAGCTGGGTGCTGTGCCTGTGTTGACGCTGGATTGCTGCCCAACAGATTTCTCTTCTTGCGACCCGCTCGGGCCGGGAGTGGGTGCCACCCCTGACCCTGGCTCTGAGGGTGGTGAGCTCTTGCTTGAGCTGGCTGCGCCACCGCCCGAACTGCTTTTGTGTTTCTCTACAGCTTCCTTCCAGTCTTCACCCTCTTTGCCAATCACGGCAATGGGAGCCTGCAAGGCGCACGATTCCCCATCTCCAACAAGAATCTTCAGCAACACTCCACTTGCCGTGGCTTCATATTCCATGGTTGCTTTGTCAGTTTCGATCTCAAGAATCGGCGCACCCGCCTTGACCTTATCGCCCTCTTTCACCAGCCACTGCGCCACGACACCTTCGGTCATGGTGTCGGAGAGTTTTGGCATTTGCATAATCTTTGCCATCGGTTCCGTGCTCCCTCGTGGTCATTCCATCAGTTTCTGCGGTTTCGTTAGTCTTTGTAGAGAACTTTTTTAACGGCTTCCTTAATGCGGCTTTCTGTGGGCAGCACTTCTTTTTCCAATGTCACATTGAAGGGCATAGGCACAAAGAGGTTGCTGACCCGCGCTGGGGGTGCATCGAGGTCGTCAAAGCATTCTGTCGTGACCCTGTCGGTGATGTAACAACCAAAAGAGGAAACACCCCACCCTTCTTCCACAACCACAAGCCTGTTTGTTTTGCGCACGGACTCAAAGATGAGTTCTTCATCAAGAGGCATGAGCGTTCGAGGGTCAATGACCTCCACGTTGATTCCATCTTCTGCAGCGAGCGAGGCCGCGGCATCAAGAGTTTGTAGCAGAGCTTTGTTCCACGAGATGACAGTCACGTCTGTTCCTTCGCGTTTGATGTCACCCTTGCCAATGGGAATAATGTGTTCGCCCTCAGGAACTTCACCTTTGAAGCCATAGAGCATTTCGCTTTCCAAAAACAACACGGGGTTGTTGTCTCTTATGGCACTCTTCATCAGACCTTTTGCATCGGCAGGAATCACTGTGCTGATGATTTTCAGGCCGGGGCAGTTGGTGAGCATGTGTTCGAGGCACTGGCTGTGCTGAGCTCCCAAGCCGCGGGCGGCGCCATTCGGGCCACGGATGACCATAGGCACGTTGAACTGCCCGCCGCTCATGTAAAGCATTTTGGCGGCGTGGTTGATGATTTGGTCAAAGGCCTGCACAGCAAAGTTCCAGGTCATCATTTCAATCACCGGCCGCAACCCGGCCATGGCCGCTCCCACTCCAAGCCCTGCAAATCCAGCTTCTGAAATGGGGGAGTCGATCATGCGTTCGGGGCCAAAGCGATCCAGCATCCCTTTTGTGACTTTGTAGGCTCCGTTGTACTCGGCAACTTCTTCGCCCATCACAAAGATATCTTCATCTCGCTCCATCTCTTCGCTGAGGGCTTCATTTAGGGCTTCGCGTAAACTCAGTTCAGGCATTGTGTCACCTCAGTTTTCATCAACAAAGACATCGGTCCAGATTTCAGAAGCGTCGGGCTCAGGAGATTCTTCCGCAAAGGTGATGGCATCTTCCACAACCTCCATGGTTTCCTCATCCCAGTGCTCAAAATCGGACTCTGTGGCAAGTTTTTTGGAGAGAATCACATCTTGAAGCAGAACCAGACAGTCTCGCTCTCTCTCTTTTGTGACCTCCTCCTTCGTTCGATAGTGTCCCGGATCAGACATGGAGTGGCCACGCAAGCGATAAGTCTGCATGTCAATGAGCACAGGCTCGGAGGTTTTCCGGACCCATTCCACGAGCTCCGTCATTTTTGTGTAGGTTTTCACGACATCTCGGCCGTCGACGGTTTCACCGCGCATGGCATAACCTTTGGCGCGATCGGCTAAATTTTCCAGGGCGCAGGTGCGGTTGATGGCCGTTCCCATTCCGTAGAGATTGTTTTCAATGATGAAAAGACAAGGCAATTTCCACACAGCTGCCATGTTGAGAGCTTCGTGAAACTGCCCCTGATTGATGGCTGCGTCTCCAAGGAAGCACAACACCACATTGTCTTCTTTTTTGTACTTGATTTTAAAGCCAATTCCGGTGGCCAAAGGAACTTGACCACCCACGATGCCGTGACCACCGTAGTAGCGCAGATCTTTGCTGAACATGTGCATCGAGCCGCCTTTGCCTTTGACACAGCCCGTCGATTTTCCAAGCAATTCAGCCATGACTTCGCGGGGAGTCATGCCCAACACCATGGGCTGGACGTGATCGCGGTAGGCGCTGATCACATGGTCTTCACCTTTTCGAATGGCGTTGAGACAGCCCGTTGAAACGGCTTCCTGGCCAATATAAAGGTGGCAAAAACCATTGAATTTTTGCTGCACGTAGAGCTGTCCCGTGCGCTCTTCAAAGCGGCGGGCAAGCAACATCTCGCGATAGAACGGGATGAGTTGGTCCTTTTTTGGAGCGGGCATCCGGATCTTCCTTCTCGATAGGCTTTCACTTCTGCAAAAAAACAGCACCCGCAATCGTCAGCGCAACAGCCAAGCAGGGGAGTCTGTCTTTATGGCCTCTCAAACTATGGTGTTTCTCACCAAAATAACTTGGTTTTTTAAAACATCAACAACACGAGCGCTCACGCTAATTGAATTGAAATCACACTGCAAGGGATCTCGTCTAGAAGAACATCATCTTCATGCAAAACACGCTTCCACCGGCCTTGATGAACTCGCTCGTTTGGAGTTCGTGAACCACAAATCCCGCGCTCTCGAAAGCCCGGCGGGTTTTGCTATTTCCGCTCTGCAACAGCACATCGCGTCCGTTGGGGCAGTGCCCATTTCCTGCAAAACCCGGAGAGTCGGCCTCGCAGGGATCGATGGGGATGAGAGTGGCAAAGAGTGATTCAAGGGTTTTCCAACCCTCGGCAGTGAAGCCATCCCGACAGGCGGCTGCAGTCGTCGCGTTCAGGAGAGTGAGGCAGGTGTCGAGATGATAGAATTTAGGATTGGGCAACTCGAGGGGAATCACGGGCCGTTCACAGGTGTGGGCGATCCAGTCCAGTGCTGCGCGGTCGGTGCGGGGCCCATATCCGCCCAAAAGAAGAGAGCCATTGAGGTGAGGTAAAACATCTCCCATACCCTCAAAACAAAACGAAGGGGGAGTGGGCTGCCTGTGGACTCGGTAGCCTTGTTCGTGGAAGAACGTCTCAAAAAAGGGAACTTCCGGCTTTCGGAAGGTGCTGCGCATTTCGCTCAACAGCACATGCTTGCTGCCGTCGGGGTGCATAAAGGGGAAGGTTTGATTGGCGCAGAACACCATGTCTGGAAGCTGAGAATCAACATTGATCACGTAGCCGGGAATTCCGAGGTTTTGGTAGGCGACGACGAGCTGTTGCCACTGATCTTCCGCAACGCGGCTGTCAACGATGTGGGTTTTCCCAAATTCGTCTCGCATGTGAACGTTGATGGGGTGGGTGATGCGGAAACAGCGCGGGTGCACGAAGAGCACCTTGGAAGCTGGCGGGGGTAAGGAGTTTTGTGTTCGGATTCGCATGGTTTCGCGGATTTCTGTTGGGGATGTGAGAACTGCCGCAGAGCTCACTGACCTCCTCCTTGCTTGCAAATTGATGGGCCATCTTTCATTGTACCTGAGGTGACACAAACAGGTGATGGGCAGGTGCCTCTGTTTCCACAGAGAAGATGAAAGTGTTTTGACATTGGGTGATGGGATCACAGCAAAGACAATTGTCATCGATGCTCGTGTGGTGATCGGCAACCATGGTCATGGAATTCTGCGCTACACCGAAGAGCTTTTGCTTCACCTCGCCCAGCAAGACACGGCCCTGCATTTTGTGATTCTCGTGAACCGTGACTCGCCGTTCATTCGCCTCAACTGGCCGTCAAACTTCCGCCTTCATGTGATGCGCTCCCGTTGGCTCAGTTTTCTCGGTCAGTTTGAATTGGCGTGGGTGTTGAGAAAGTTGAAACCCGAGGTGTTCCACACCCCAAGTTTCATGGTGCCGCTTTTGAGCTCATGCCCCATGATCACGACTATTCACGATCTCAACCACGTTGTGTTGGCCGACAACTATTCCGTCTTTCACCGCATCTACTACAGTTTTGTGCTGTCGAAAAAAGTGCGCAAGGCAAAAGCGGTCATCACGGTGTCGCAGTTTTCGCGCTCCGAAATCCTCCATTACTTCCGGCTCAACCCTGCCCAGGTGCGCGTTATCCACAACGGCATTGCTGAAGGCTTCACAACGCGGGATTGTCTGTCTGAAGAGTCTCGACAGAGCTTTCTCGATCGCTTTGAGCTTCCTTCTCGTTACATTCTTTCAATTGGCAATAAAAAGCCCCACAAGAACATCCTGCGAACAGTGATGGCCTATTGTCATGGCAACTTCTCACTGCCTTTGGTGCTTTTGAGCGACTTTGATCCCGCTATTCTTACAATCGCTGAAAAGAGTGGCAAAAAGCACCTGATTCACTTTCTTCGTTTTGTGAGGTCGAGTGAGTTTGCCATGGTTTATGCCCATGCGGCGGTGTTTGTTTATCCTTCGCTGTATGAAGGTTTTGGCTTTCCTCCGCTTGAGGCCGCAGCCTGCGGAGTGCCGACTGTGGTGTCTCGCAAAACCAGTTTGCCTGAGGTCATGGGAGACGGGGCCATTTATGTGGATCCGGAGAGCCCAGCGGATATAGCAAAGGGCATTGAAAAGGCCCTGAGCTACGATGAGGAGGTGCGCGAGATCGTGCGGCGAGGCCAGAAAAACTCCAAACGCTTTCGTTGGTCGCAGGTGGCCCGCGAAACACTGGCTGTGTATGAAAACATTGCGGGGTCTTGAACGTTGAGTGTCACTGATTTTGGGTTTGCGGATCCCACACGACCTTTGATTGGCTTGAATGGACGCTTTTTAGTGGCGCAGCGCACGGGTGTGCAGCGTTCTGCCTACCGCATGTTTAGCTCTGTCGTGGCTCGGGGCACGCGCTTCAATTTTGTGCTTTTTACCGGCAGCAGTGAAAAACTCGCTCCAGAATGGGATCACCCCCATGTGCGAATTGTCACGAGTCCCCTTTCTCATAGCCGAATTTTACGAAACCACCTTTGGGAGCAGTTCACTCTTCCCCGTCTTGCCCGTGCAGCTGGTGTGAGGTTGCTTCACAGCCCCGCTAACCTTGCGCCGCTCCTCTTTCGGGGGCGTTCCATCGTGAACATTCACGATCTTTGCTTTCTCATTGAACCCAGCTGGTTTTCAGTGACCTTTCGCATCATTTACAGCTGGCTTGTTCCGCGAATAGCGCGGCGGGCCACCATGGTGGTCACAAACTCCAACCATTCAAAAAATGACATTCTGCAGCATCTCGATGTCTCTGTGCAGCGACTGCGGCTCTGTTACTGGGCTGTGGAGCCACTGTTCAACACCGAAGTTGTGCCCCTTGAAGAGAGGGAAGACTGCATCCTCTTTGTGGGCTCCTTGGAGCCAAGAAAGAACCTTTCGGGCCTTTTACAGGCCTTCAATCTCTTTCGAAACCGTAACCCGCAAGCAAAAACCAAACTGTTGGTTGTGGGGTGCGAGAACCCACTTTTTGCCGATGCTAGTTACGACTTGGGTACCCATGCCAATGAAGTGCAGTTTCTTGGGTATCTCTCTGACATGGAGCTTGCGAGGCTCTATCGCACCTCCCGTTTGCTGGTGTATCCTAGCTTTTATGAGGGCTTTGGTTTTCCTCCGCTCGAGGCCATGGCCAACGGCACACCAGTGGTCACCAGTTGCACATCGTCTTTACCTGAGGTTGTTGGGGAAGCCGCTCTGTTGGTGGATCCTCGCAGTGTTGATGAGATTGCATCTTCCATTGAAAAGATTTTTCGCAATCCTGAGCTGGCCGCCGATCTTTCCCGGCGAGGTGTGAAGCAGGCCTCTCTTTTTTCCTGGGAAAAGACGGCTGATCATGTGCTGTCTCTCTATGACGAGTTGGTTCAAGAAGGAGAAAACCCGTGCCATTTGTGATCCATGTGCTCAAGGGCTTTGTGATTGGGGCTGCAAACGTGATCCCCGGTGTGAGTGGCGGCACCATGGCGCTCCTTATGGGTGTTTATCGGCGCATCGTGACCGCGTTGAGTCGCATTGATCTGCAGAGCTTGCGCGATCTGCAGCGGGCTCTTCGCTCGGCAGAGGCACGGCGTGATTTTGTGGTGAAGTACGATCTTGCTTTTTTGGCCGCACTTTTTGGAGGCGCGGTGTTGGCCGTGGTGACTCTGGCGCGGGTGCTCCGGTGGGCCATCGCAGAAGCACATGACCCCACGTATGGGTTTTTCTTTGGTTTGGTCGCTCTTTCCGTATGGGCACCGCTTCGTGAGTGTAAGCGAGTGAATGCTGCAGGCCTAGCTGCCCTTGTGTGCGGGGCGGCAGCTGTGGTTGGGCTAGCCACGGTGCAGTCTCCCTCTGCCAAACTGCAAAACGCCTATGACAGACAGGTCATTAAGATGCAGTCGAAATCTGATATTGTCGTGCCTCCTGCGATCACCTACCGCGACCAAGAGGGAGAGGTGAAGCCCGCCTCTCGCGGCATTCCTTTTCTCACCGAGCACTTGACCGAAGAGCTGTCGTACGAGGGCTTTGAAGGGGGAGAACGTCCGGCTTTTGTGGCCGACACGGCGACACTTTTTCTCAGCGGTGGCGCCGCCGTTTCGGCGATGATCTTGCCTGGGGTCAGCGGAGCCTTCTTGCTCTTGCTTTTTGGAGTGTATTTTCGACTGTTGGAC
>JANQPW010000325.1 GCA_028285285.1 Silvanigrellales bacterium | reverse complement strand
AAGGGTCTGCTTCAGAGACTCTTCATAAAATTGTGTACTGCCAGGCCTACCAGTTCTTTTACTGGAAAACGGGCCTGCACAGGAGAAACTACCGCACCTTCTTTGATATTGCTGAGCTCATTGCCACCAACCTCTCCCATGACGATGCCTTCGAGTATCTCCACACCATTCCCGTGAGCCTGATGCGCCGACCGTCGGTCATTGGTCTGCGTGTTGACCACATTGATGGCATCCGCAACCCCTCTGTTTATCTGGCTCATCTTTCCGACTTTGTGAAGAAAAGGGCGGGAAAAGACCTTCCTTGGGTTTGGGTGGAAAAGGTTCTGGCAGACGGAGAGTTTTTGCCTGTTGATTGGAGCGCATCGGGCACAACGGGCTATGACTTTCTGGGGAGCATGACGCGTTTTTTGTGCGCTCCCAATGGCGTGACGGCCCTGAGGCAGAAGTACTCTCATAGAGAGGATCTTTCAGAGGCCACCGACGATGCTGTGGAGCACATTCTCAGCGGGGTTTTTTCGTCACGATTCGATAAGCTCTGCGCTGATCTCAAACAGCTGGTGTGTGGTGAGCCCATGATGCAAGATTTTGGAGCTCCTCAAATTCGAAGTGGTCTTCGTTCTTTTTTGAAGGCAAATCAGCGTTCTCGTTACTATCTCTCAACTGAGATTGCCGATGTGGAAGGTCAGATCACTGAAATGAGAGCCGTTGTGGCCCGCATGCACATTGCTGAACCGGAAGAAAAGCTCTTCATGGAACAGCTGATCGTGAAAATCAAAGACCTGATGGTGCGTTACGCTGCTGGCCAGTCCGTAGAGAAGCTGTGGCGCATCTGGTTTGAAGACCTGCAGTGCCTCATTGTGCCCACTCAGGCTAAGGCCATAGAAGACACCCTGCTCTATCGCGAGACATTTTGTTTGAACTATTGCGAGGTGGGGGTCACACCCGAAAGCCAGCGCATTGGCATCAACGACTTGCATCAGTTTTTCATTCGGCGTGCTCGGTTTTCTCGCATGAGCATCAACACCACATCCACCCACGACACCAAGCGCAGTGAAGACGTTCGATGTCGCTTAGCTGTGCTCACAGAGGTTCACAAAGAATGGGCTTCGTTTGTGGATCGCAGCAATGAAATCAACAAAGATCTTTTGCACGACAAAGTGCGGGAAGTGTTTCTCTCTCATTATTCGCATTTCTTCTATCAGAGTCTGTACGGGATCTACTGGCCGCAAATTCCCAAAAATATCCTTTCTGATCGTTTGGTTCGATACTTTCGCAAAGCGCTCCGCGAAGGAAAGGAGCAGACCAATTGGTACACTCCCAATTCAGAGTTTGAACGACATTTTCTCAGTTCCATTGAAAAGTTGGTCTTGCAGGAAGATGACTCGCCCTTTTTC
>JANQPW010000323.1 GCA_028285285.1 Silvanigrellales bacterium | reverse complement strand
GCGGAAGCCTTGTTGTCCACTCGGGTCCCGCTCTCATCATTGGAGCGGCCCAAACCCAGCCCGCCTTCTCCCAACGTGGAGTTGATGTTTTCCAGGTCAATGCGGATGATGTTCACGGGGTTGCGGTTGCCTTCACCGTCAACCGAAGAGAAATAGTCTTTCGACACTTGGATTTCGAGCGGGTACTGGTTGGAACGGTTGCGCAGTGCTTCTGGCTGGGCCTCCTGGTCTCCCACCAAAAGCATGGTGCCATTGTATTCGGTTGACTTGGTGATGCGCTCAATTTCGTCTTTGAGAGCCATGTACTCCTTGTTGAGGAAGCCACGTTCGCGGTCACCAATGGTGTCCGAGGCGGCCTGCACCGAGAGCTCCCGCAGACGTGCGAGCGAGTTGCCAATCTCGTTGAGACCTCCCTCAGCGGTTTGCACCAGCGAAATGCCGTCATTCGCATTGCGGCGGGCCATGTTGAGGCCCCGGATATCGGCCTTCAACTTTTCGCTGATGGCCAAACCGGCGGCGTCGTCAGAAGCCTTGTTGATGCGGTAGCCAGAACTCAATCGCTCCAAGGCCTGACCATTCTTGTCAATGGACTGGCCCAGGTTGCGCTGTGCTGTGAGCGACTGCACGTTGGTTTGAATTCTCAATCCCATTTTCATTTCCTCCCTGAAATGATCGAATTCTTGGGCAACCCGCTCCATGCGAGTTGCTCCGCCTCACACACTTGCCACCGGGGTGACAAAACTGCCGCGCCATTTGTAGCCGGCAAGTTGAGAAGCGATTCGTCATTGACGTCTTTTTTTGCAGGGAAGGAATTGCCGGGTGGGCAAGTGTTTGACGATGGGCTCCAGCTTTGCCGGGAGAAGAGGAAGGTGGGGAAACTCGCAATTTTGGCTAAGATGTGAGAACTGGGTCGGAATTTTCAGGGAAGGGTTCTTCTTCCCGCGAGACCCTGTTGACTTCTGCTGTGGAAAAAAATGTCTTCCGTGTGCTTTCTTCCCCTGAAATTCTTCGCTGGTGCTCGGCAGAAGCTGCAGAAAGGGTGTGCAGAATTTGATCGGAACACACTGCAGAATTGCACAGAACTGGGGGAAGGCTTGTCAGTTGATGGGAACAATTGCCACGCTGTTGGCAACATGGCGTTCGAGCGGTTCCCGGGTGGGTCTTCCTGTTATCCGTGTTCCGTCTATCACCATCACCGAGCTCCCACCGCCGTCGAGATTGATCGCTTTTGTGGCTCCATAGTAGGTCATCACCCGGGCGAGCTCACTGAGTGTCACCCCTGAAATCAGGCTTTGCCGGCCTTCTGCCACCGCCATCACCAGCTTGTTTCTGGGCTCATCGATGCCAATGGCCGTGCGAGGGTGAAATTCAGTGCAGAAGGAACCGCAGGCCAAGTCGTCTTGTTCAGTGCGCGCTCCCTCTTCGTCAATGAGGATGTGACGACCGCTCACCACATTGTGCCAGTGAGGGCGAACGGGTTGTTTGTGCCACACGGTTTCCACTTCGCACTGGAGCTGGGCATCGCAGGCAAAAGTGTAAGAGCGTTCGGTGTCAAAGGTTCTGGGCCAAACTTGCCCCTGAGAGATAGAGAGGCCAATGGGTTGAAAACGCGCGTCGAAGAAATCTCCATTTGTGGCCAGAAGGGCGCCGACTGACCGGGCAAAACGGCTGGTTTGGTGTCCACGCCAAGATTCGGGGCTCACCACCAGGCGCCAGTGTTGGGGGTTGA
>JANQPW010000309.1 GCA_028285285.1 Silvanigrellales bacterium | reverse complement strand
TGTGAATTGTGCTTCTCTGCAAGGTGACACCCTCGACTCAGAGCTCTTTGGCCACGTTAAAGGCGCATTCACGGGTGCAGCCTCCGACAAAACAGGCTTGTTTGAAGCGGCGCAAAATGGCTGGATTTTCCTCGATGAGGTGGCCCGACTCACCCTGCGCACGCAGGCCAGCCTTTTGCGAGTCATTGAAAGCGGTGAAATCCGCCCTTTGGGAGCCAACTCCACACGTAAGGTGCAGGTCAAAGTGATTTCCGCAACCAACGAGAGCCTGGAAGAACTCGCAGATTCGGGAGAGTTCCGAAGAGATCTCTTGGAACGACTGAGAGCCTACGAAATCGAACTTCCTCCCTTACGAGAACGCAGCCGAAAAGAGCGGGAAGAAATTCTGGCAGAGCTTCTGGATCGCCTCAACTCCGAGCTACAGGGAAACGAGCGCATTGCTCTCAACGCTGCCAGCCGTCAAATTCTGATGACCGCCGATTTTCGCCAGTCGAATGTTCGCGAGCTTTGGAAAGTGCTGCAGTCGGCGGCTGTTGATGCCGAAGACGGAACCATCACGGTGTCTTCTCTTCCCAAACACTTTCTCAGTGGCATCGCACCGGCATCAGCAAGTGAAGCCAAGCGTGACGACACTTCGAGAAGTGAAACGGTTGCGACCACTTCACGTGAAGTGAGTGCCCAGCTCCCCTCGGAGCCAAACAAGCCTGCGATTGCCGGCACCAGCATTTGCGTGGAAACCTGCCCAACCAAGACAACCTATGCTGAAATGGAACAGGTCTTTTTTGCTCGAGTGATTGAAAAACTCAGCCTCTCACATCCAGACGCAATGAAGTCGGTGAGAATGCTCGCCACAAAGCTGGGTTTAGGACGCCATGTGGTCACCAAAAAAATTGCTGAGTTGCACCGAAGCGGCCAGCTGCCCGCTTCATGTGGTCACCTCGCACCACGCGATTGACAAGACCTCTTCCTGCCCAGAGAGCATCACTCCACGAGATCAGGCCTGTTCGTGTTGCCCTTCACTTTCTCTCCACCGGGGTAGATCCAACGCCTGAACAACTCAATTTCCTCACGTGAGTATTCCTGCTTGCGGAAACTCAGCCCGTCGACACTCACTTCAATACGCCGGTTTGCCGCTCTGCCTGAAGCCGTGGCGTTAGATGTGATGGGATACTTAAATGAAAACCCTTCCGTTCGTATGATTGCCGGGTTTTGACCTAGCCTCACCAGCTCGTCTCGCACAGAGTTTGCCCGACGCTTAGAAAGCGCCAAGTTGTAGTTAAACGAACCCACGCTATCGGTGTGGCCATCGATCTTAATGCTCGACGGGCCGATCTTCTGAAGCTCTTCATGCAGACGCCGAATGGTTTGCTTTGCTTTTGGTGTCAAACGAGAACTATCAAACTCGAAGTTCACCGAACCTATGTCCAGAACACCATACTCCGTTTTCAGGCGCAGCAGTGTCTCCAAATTGGCCCTTGCTACCGGTTCTTCTTCCGCCTGGGCCTCCTCGAAAATGAGGTCCAACTCATCATCTGTGTAAGACTCCGAGGTCACCCCAATTTGTGCGATATTGTCTTCGTCGGGCACGGCTCGGCCAGCAGCGGTGAGGTAGCGAACCCCAGCTTTAATACGAGAAAGCGGAGCAGTGACAGCACTCGCAAGCCCTGTTCCGTAACTACCATGAAGCGAAAGGTTTTGTGAAAGAAACAACAACCCGCCAGCGCTCCACTCAACCGGGCTGGCTCGGCCGTTCATGCTCACTTCAAAGTTCTCAAACTCTCCACGAATTCCACCTTCAATCTGCACAGCACCAGGAGTTCGAGCAAATCCATAGATCCAAAACCGCACGCCCGTTTGCAAATAGAGCGCACTCGACTTTGAAACCAGCACAATGTTCTGACCCGTGTCGGGATCCTGCGCAATCACCCGATCTTCGTCAGACCAAAATCCAGGCCCCCCGTTGAAAAAGATTTCCCAACCCGACGCATGCGCCCATTGCAGGAGCAGATGCCCGCTCGCCCGAAAGGCGTCGTCCGACAAAAAGGCCTCGGCAGCTCCCAATGGCAACGAAAGTTCACCCATGATTCCCAGACCAAAGCCAAAACGTTCCCCGGGAAACAGGGTCCACTTGGCTCGAAGGAGCGGATCTCCAAAAAAGAAGAACTTGCGATCTCCTTCTTCGGCACTGGAGATGTAACCTTGGGTGTCGGGAGATGAGTACAGAGCAAGAGGCGCAGAAAAGCCGACCTGAAGCGCGCTCAAGGGAGCAAAAGAAAGACCCAAGTGATTGATTTGAAGGTGATCGCTCACAGGAATACGGAGATCTTCGCCATCACCGAACTCAATGGGCCTGAGCAAATAGGAAAAGGTATAAGACCACAAAAAAGCCTGAGCTGGAATGAGCCGTGACGTCTCCCACATGATTGCCGAATGATTGTCTAGAGCCGGGGTCATATTTTCTGAATTGAGACCGGCAGCACGCGCTTGCTTCGCAGCAAATGAACCCAGCAAAGCCAGGCAAAAAAGAGCGACTTTGAGCTTTCTCACAATGGCTCCCTCCCACTTCTCACTTCACTGAGCCTTTTCTGTCGTTGAATGAGCAAACCCCACCCCAGGAGAAATAAAAGCGGAGAAACCAAGAGAGCAAGACCGAGAGCCGAGGCTCGTCGAGAGGCCTGCTTTCCAAGCCCACCCACAACTCCACAATTTCCAGTTCCCCCTTGAATGCGCAGGTTGCGAGGGTCCTCACTCCCGTTGTCGGTGCCATAGGTGACCACATCAGAAAACTGTTCCTGTTTTTCAAAAGTCTCATTTGTGGCGTCGGCATTGCGGTAAACACGAACGTTCCCATTTTCATCGGGAAAGGGAAGAAACCCATCTCCCTCCGGAGCCTTGCACGTGCACTCTTCAGGCTGATTGGAACCGCGGCATTCTGAGGGCGGAGCCGGAACCACATCACGGCTGTCTCGATTCAAACAGTAGGGGTAGTCTTTTCGATCTCCATCAACGGTGAAACTCGACGACTTGGCCTCACACTCCAGCGATGAGGTTGAGGTGAAGTTCGCGAGCACATTCACAGTGAGAGTTTCACTCACTGTCGTGTCCGCGTATACATAGTCAATCTTCACCGAGTTGGTGCCGGTCTTCAAGTACAGGATCTTCAAGTCGAAACGCTGCTCTTGAGCTTTTTCGGCGGAGTTCAGATCACTCGCAAAGTCAGATGCCGAAACTGCCGAGTAAGTGGGCTTCGTCGTTCCTGAGGAGTCGGTCACCGTGATGTCCACCCGTTGGAGAGCGTTGGTGTCAAACCTCTGAAGAATATTGTTCAAAGCTCTTTTCAACTCGTCAGGGCCCTGCGCAAAGTCAAACTTGACCTTGCCATTGCCCGAACGCGCACTGTTCTCAATCAAAAAATCGGCCGGGTTCAGGGTTCCTTGGTCATCAAAATCAATGAAAGACTCGTCGGGCTGACTCCAATACAAAATGTGATGAATGTTGATCTGACCAAACTTTTCAAGAACCTTTGCATGTGCGGCATCAACACCTTCACGAAAGTTTCGATCCAGGCAGTACAACTCCTCGGGCACGGGGGAATTGGGGTCGGTTTCGAAATCGCTATTGGGCAGGTAGGCCTTTTGGAGGCAAAACTCCTTTGTGCGACGCACGGGAGTGTTGGGCAGACCGTCTGTGATCACGATGGCGTGGCGTGCCAGTTTGGTGGAGCCCCCCAAAAGGTTGGCATCAACCATTGCGTCCAACATGTACGAGACATCAGTTGCTCCGCGAGGGTTTCCTTTGGGCAGTTTGAGAAACTCTTTTTGACGCTCCATGCCGGGGGTGGAAGAATCTACCGCGGTGCTCTGCGACGAAACAGCCCGCAGAAATTCACATGTGGAGAGAGGATAGGGATCGCTTGGCAAAGTGCGATCGTTCCACCTCGTTGTTGCATCTGTGGAAGGGAACGGATCGGCGAGGGCCTCTCGACTCTGGCCCGCCGGGTACACGGTCAGGAGCTCAGCTGTGTCGTCGCCATCCACGCAAGAAACCAAGTCAAACACAGCCGTGTGGGCTCGCGTTGTGTCGGCAGGCTTCTCATACAAGGGCTTTCCAGGTCGGTTAGGATCGTCCTTCAAAAAGCGAAGACGTCCACCATAGCTGATCACACCCAAGCTGGGAGCAACGGCATCACCAGCGGTGCGAGCCACCAACTCGGCAACAAAGCCATCTGTTCCGGTCATGCGCTCGTCATTGGGATCTGTCTTTTCCAATGACTGGGAGCTGTCGAGCAGAAGCACCACATCTCCCTGGTACTGGTTTGAGGGGCCGCGGCAGTTTCGGGCCGGCAGAGCCAAAACCATATTGTCAAAACCACCGTTTCCCACATCAAAGGTGAGCCCCCGGCCGGGCACCTGGGCACCCGGCGCCGGAATGCAGTATTGACCTGAGTTGTTCACATAATGCGTTGTGGGCACGATGCAACGGTTGTAGTCTTGGGCCGCTGCACCGAGCGGCACTGCGGCCAACAGCAACAGGGTGGGCCTGAGACGGTTGGGCTCCAAACCAAAGCTCATTTCTCCATCCTCTCTCCATCATTTTGTGAGAACTCTTCATATGATAGCAGCTAATCCAAAAATACGGAGTCCCTGGCAAAACGAGCCACAAAATGAAAGGCAAAGGGATTCTTTGGAGTGGACCAAGACAGAAGATGGGTCACCCACCCTCCGCGACTGGGGCAAAGATGGGGGCAACACGGGGGAGAGCATGCACCACAGCGCTGGAGCCTTCTCAGAGTCCCTCTACGTGTACCTTCCCGCACTTCAACGCTTTCGCTCTCTGAACCTCACCGCCACGCCGTCGGTGTGCGTGGTTGGCCTTGGCCTCGGCTATCTGGAGCTCCTCATAGCTGCCTATTTTTTAAGCAAGAACCAGAACACACCTCCACGCCTTCGGTTGACATCGCACGAAAGCCGGGGTGACCTCCGCCGGGCTTTCTTGGAGTGGGTGCTGGATCGGCAACCGAAGGCAAAACCCACACCATCAGTATTGTCAAACGCAGGTGAGGCATACGAGCACATTCAAAAGAAAATGGCCCAGCACTTTCAACTCGAGCCCAACACTCTCCGTCTCGCATTAAAGCAGTGGTCTGAACAGGGCCGTTGGGAGCTTCGCGCCGCTCTGAATTCCACCAATATGAGGCCAGAACGCCACCATGTGATTTTGTTCGACGCCTACAGTTCGGCATCAAGCCCAACCCTTTGGAAACGATCCTTTTTCGATGCCCTCCTGGCACAGCAAGCGGCAGAAACCTGTGTGTTTGCAACATACGCCAGTCGCACAATTTTAAAGCACTCCCTCCGAACTCATGGATTTTGCCTCGAAAAGAGGAAAGGTTTCCAAGGTAAGCGGGAATGCACACTTGCCATCCGCACACCATCACCACAAGATAGCAACCAGAGTTGAACACTTAAAACAAAATAGTTTTGGAGGCTTCGTTTATGAACGTCCGTTCCCTTTTTTGGGGGAGCAGTTTGTTGCTCCTGTCCGCTGTGCACACTTCTCCCACGGCACTTTCAGCACCCCAACTCCACCCCGAGGTGAGCGCTCCCCCCACACCAGAAGAAGTCGCAGCCTTTCTCGAAACCCAAGCAGAGGCTGGCGCTCTCACAAGCGCGCTTTTGGTCAAAAAAGGCGGGGAGACTCTCTTTGAAATTTACCCAAGAGATCACACGGCCAGCACAAAAAATCTCATGTTTTCTGTGAGCAAAAGCCTCACCAGTCTGGCTCTGGGAATTGCGCTTGACGAGTTTGGCGGAGACATCAATGCCTCTATCTGCGAGTGGATCACTCCCACAGCCGATGAACGGATTTGTGAGGCTAGCCTCAAAGATGTTTTGCACATGAGCTCCGGAATTGGTTGGTCGGAAGCCTATTCTGAGGTCATCGATGGCTCGCACGTGTTGCGCATGCTCTACGGTCGCGGCGTGCTGGACATGTCAGCCTTCGTGGCCAGCTTGCCGCAAATTGGTGCACCAGGATCAACCTTCAACTACTCCACAGGCGACACACAGTTGCTTTCTCGCGTGCTTCACTCCCTCACGGGGGAACAGTCGCAGTCGTACATCCGAACAGCACTCTTTGATCACCTCGGCATCACCGACTTCATTTGGGAGCAAGACAGCCAAGGTGTGCTCATTGGAGGCGCACAGAGTTACTTCACAGCCCCCGACATGGCCAAAATTGGCGAGTTTATGCTGGCCGGGGGCCAAATGAATGGGGAGCAGATCATTCCTCAAACCTACTTCCAAGACAGCCTCACGGCGTCTGAAGCGGTCATTGGAGGAGAAACGCGCACAGTGCCCTATGGCTACCAGTGGTGGCTCAATCGGGCTGAAGCCAGTGCCGAGGCCCGTTGGACTAACGCCACAGATGGCACCTTTGCAGCACTGGGGCATTGGGGGCAATCTCTCATCATGATTCCAGAGGAAGAGACTGTCGTGGTTCGTTTTGCTGAAGATAAGACAAGCCGGTTTGACATGAATGGTCTGCTGGGCCTCTTGCGCGGCATTCCCGCCATGCCCGAGGAACCTCAAACCTCTGCCACGCTCGGCAACAAGGGCCCCGTTTCCACCTCCCCTGAAGAAACGCTGGAGCAGTCTTTGGGGTACCAAGCTCAGTTCTACTGCTCGTGTGTTTTGGTGTCAGAAAGAAGCCCCGAAGCCTGCATCGAGTCTATGCGCACACCCGAGGTACCCGAACCCGCTGTCTCCTTCATTTCAGAAAACACAGCGCAGTCTGAATTGGCAGGTAGAGGGAAGAGAGCCATCTTCACAGAGGGAGAAGGGTGCCGGCTGGAGTCGGACATGAGCTTTCCCATCGAAGGCTGATTCTCCCGGCTTGGAGGGCGAATGGGTCGGGCCCTCCTGCAGCCTTGTAATCCTTCCTCTCGTCAAAGGAGACAACAATGACCCAAAAACAACCCGATGCTCCCAACCTGAAAATCCAAAAGTGTGCTCACCTGCCAGCGATGCACCGGGAGCGCCGACCAGAAGTTGCCATGTTGGTGTGCCCAGGCGTCACGCTGCTCGACATTCTAGGACCACAGACGGTCTTGGCCCCATCTTGCAATATTCATCTCGTGTGGAAGAACACCCATTTGATTGAAACAGACAGTGGAGTGGTGCTGAAACCAGCACTGTCGTTTTCTGAATGCCCCCACGACCTCGACGTGCTGCTTGTGGGGGGCTGCCCACTGGATATTTTCCAAGATGCCGAAACTCTGCAGTTTCTCGCAGACCAAGGCTCGCGAGCGAAGTACGTCACAAGCGTTTGCAGCGGTTCATTGGTGTTAGGAGCAGCTGGGCTCTTGCAAGGTTACCGGGCAACTTCACACTGGTCTATGCTGAAGGCCCTGCGACTCTTTGGCGCAACTCCTGTTGAAGCACGCGTTGTTACCGACCGGAACCGAGTGTCGGGAGGCGGAGTGACTGCAGGTATTGACTTTGGCTTGGAAGTTCTCTCTCAACTGCTGGGAGAGGAAATCGCACGGCTCACTCAATTGGCAATGGAGTATGATCCCGCCCCTCCTTTTGACTCGGGATCACCAAAGAAAGCCGGACCAGCTTTGGCTCAGAAAGTTCACGACTGGATGGGTCCAGAATATGCGGAAAGGATGGCCGGTGCTCTTGCTGAGGCGGCCAAGTCTATGAACACCTCCTCGAGCTGAGTGTTGTTTCTTTGCTCCAAAACTCGAAGCTGCTCCTTTGCACCGGCTCGATCTCTGCTCAGTCACCTTCCAGAGCACGATACAAATCGCTCAGCACCGCTTTCCGCGCGTCACAGCGCTCGGTCAGCTTGCATTCTGGGATCTGCTCGCATAGGCCAAGATAAAGGGACACACAATTCTCGAGAGCTTTCAAGCAACTCTGCCGGGAATACTCCGGCACAGTCTTCGCGAACTCACCGACACTCTCTGGAAAGCGGCTTTCGAGTCTGCGCACGGAGTGAGGAGGATAACCACCCAATGAGAGCTGGAGTGGACCAAGAACATGTTCCCTAAGAAAACCAACCATTCCAACACCATCGAAAATTTCGCCCCGGCGACACTTGCCAACTCCATAGTGAATCCAAGTCCAAAAGCGATCTTCCATCCACTGAACATTGGGTTGAGCCCTTTCGGGAGGATCAACCAGAGCCCTGACTGACTCACCCTGCCTTAGCCAATGGATCTGCTCTTGAGAAAAACACCAATCCACTTCGTGAGAAGCTCGAAAGTCGAGATCGACGTGAAGCAGACGCGGGCCAGTATTATACAGACAAATGAGGATAGAGGGCTCACCCACGTGCTCTCCTGTAAAAGAGCTCAACAACGGCCCCAATTCAGAGGCGAATCTTTTTCTCTGCTCTGTTCCATGTTCTTGTGATGAAGACTGTGTCAAAAGAAGAAGATCGAGATCGGAATGCTCATCAAAGTCGGGAGTTCCAAAGCTCCCACGGGTCACAAGTGCCGCGAACTCACCCCCCTGTTCCATCTTTTTCGAACAGGTTTGGATAAAATCCACACAGATCTGCAGATGATTCTTGACGTTGTCGCTCGACATCCCATCCTCGTTAGCAGAACTTGTCAATCAGCGATATTGCCCTAAGACCATTTTTCATAGAATAGGTCTTGAAAAACCGTTTTTCAAGGAATAAAATCACTTTTCAAGTTGATTCAGCGCCAAAGACCAGTTTTCACAGAGTGAGACAACCTCCCATGGACGGATCGAGCCGAAAAGCTTTTATGGGCCCTGTGATGAATTGCCTTGATCGGCAGCTTCCCGTCGAGGCCAAGCCCATTGGCTACGCCGCACTCATCGACGCTCTGGAGCTCACCGTTCCGGTTCCGAAAACTCTCAGTGCTATTGGAAAGAAACACACCACAATAAAAAAGGAAGGGTGGCAGATATTTGGTCCAAGATACGAACCCGAGTCCAGCCTTTCGGGTCATTTGACCTTCGCTCTCAAACACGAAGGAGTCGACCTTGCAGTGCTCAAAAAGGTTTTTGCCCACTGCGGCCCCAACCCGGTAGAAACCATCGTTCACTCGAGTCGCACCGGAAACTACGCACGTCGTCTTTGGTTCTTTTACGAATGGTTACTAGGAGAGCGCCTCGATCTTCCCGATGCCACAAGCGGCAAATACACATACGCTATAGATCCAGAGAAGCAGTACTCGACCCCTGGCTTTGTCTCGTCACGTCACCGTGTTCGAAACAACCTGCCCGGCACCCCCGCATTTTGCCCACTTGTCTTTCGATCCCATAAGCTGGAATCCTTCCACACAATGGATCTCCAAGAGAAGGCCCATAAGGCGGTTTCTCGAGTTCCCAGAGATATACTCGCTAGGGCCTCTGCTTTTCTGCTTCTGAAAGACTCCAAATCAAGCCACGCGATCGAAGGAGAGCAACCGCCTCCAGATCGCCTCCAAAGATGGGCGCAAGTCATTGGTAAGGCGGGGCAAAAACCGATCGATCTCGAGGAGCTCCTCCGATTGCAGAGACATGTGATTGGAGACGCCCGATTTGTTCATCTGGGATTGCGAACCGACAGCGGTTTTGTGGGCGAGCATGACCGCGACACGCGGCTCCCCTTGCCTGACCACATCGATGCACGCCATGAAGACTTACACTCACTTATGGGTGGTCTGATTGCGTTTGAGAGAGATGCCTCGCGAAAGCTCGATCCGGTGATCGCAGCAGCGGTCCTTGCTTTCGGCTTTGTCTACATTCACCCCTTTGAAGACGGAAATGGTCGCATCCATCGGTACTTGATCCACCATGTGCTTTGTGAGCGTGGCTTCAACCCACCTGATATCGTTTTCCCAATCTCCTCTGCCATTTTAGACGAGTTGGGTGCCTACAAGCGCGCTCTGGAGAGCTACTCTCGAAGGCTTTTGCCTTGTATTGAGTGGAGAGCAACAAAGGCAGGGAACGTCGAGGTTTCTAATGAGACTGCTGACTTTTACCGCTACTTCGACGCGACACCTCACGCCGAGTTTCTCTACGAGTGTGTGCTGAGAACTGTTGAAAAAGACTTACCGGAAGAAGCCAATTACTTGCAGTGCCACGATGAGTTCAAGTCTCGGATTCAAGACTTGGTGAATATGCCTGAACGAACTGTTGATCTTCTCGTTCGCTTTCTCTCCCAAGGAAAAGGACATCTGTCTAAGAGGGCTCGGCAGCGAGAATTTGCAAAGCTCACCCCGGAAGAGATTGAGAAAATTGAGTCGATTTTTTCCGAAGCTTTCGGCCTACCTCGCCAAGAAGCGAACCACACGTGAATTTGCCCTTAGACTTCTTCAACCTTTGCCTGCTCGGCGAGGTGCTCCACGACCTTATCGATGAGAACTTTGCCACGGAACTCCTCGATCACTTGAGAGCCATAGCGTTTGATCACGTCTTGGGGCTTCATGCCGTTTTGCGTTGCGAAGGCAGAGATTTCTCCCGCCACGGCCGCGTCGTCGATCTTGACTTCCTCAATACGAGCCACATGACCCAGGGCCAGAACGCCCCTCACTTCTTTGAGAGCCCACTCTTTGTGCTGCTCTCTTAGGGCGGGATCGTCTGTTTTGAGTTGATTGTCTTTGCTTCGCCGCGAGTTCATTTCCATGATGGCCCGGTCGATGGTGCTGTCGACCAAGCTCTCCGGAACATCAAAGGGGTTGGACTCCAGAACTTTCTCCAGAATCTTTTCCTTCAAAAGGGCCAAACGCTGTTTCTTTTCTTGAGACTCCACAGTTTCCCGAAGCGATTTTTCGAAATCTTCAACAGTCTTGAACCCGAACTTCAAAACGAATTCCTCGTTCAGTTCGGGAAGCTTCAGGCTCTCGATCTTGTTCACAGTCGCTTCAAAGTCGAGGGTGCGCCCCCGCAGCTCGACCTCAGCGTGGGTGTCTGGAAACGTCACTGCAAAGGTCTTGGGAGTTCCCACCTGAGCGCCCTCGAGGCCAGCTTCAACTTCCGCCAGATTGGATCCATCGAGCGACAAACGTGCACCCTTCCGCTCCTGACCACTGACGAGCTCACCCTTTTCAAGCAAACGGTAATCGAGTGTGAGGAAATCTTCCTTTTGAGCCGTGTTGCGATCGGTCACTTCTTCCAAGCTCCCCGCATTGGCCAGAAAGTTCCTGCGTGTGAGACCCACCTGTTTCTCAACATCCAAAAGTTTGGACTTTTCAATCTTCAAATGAAGATCTTTATAGCCTGTGATCTCGATTTCCGGATTCACATCGACGGTGGCTTCAAACTCAAAATCTTTGTTGTCGTCGAATGTTCCCAGAGGTTCAATGTTGGGGTAGCTCACCACCTGCAGTTTCGATTCGGCAGCAGCCTTTTGATAGGTCTCTTCAACAAGCGACTCGAGAGCTTTTTTGTGAACATCATTGGCATAGAACTTCTTCACCAATGAGACAGGCACCTTTCCTTTTCGGAAGCCCTTGATCTGAGCGGTTTTTTGTAGTTCAGAAACCGCACGCCCGATGGAATCTGAGACGAGTGATTTGTCCACATTGATCTTGAATTTTCGACGGGTGCTGTTCACTTCCTCAATCGTTGACGTGTAGCTCATTGGTGCGCTCTCTTCCGGGCCTTCAGCCCAATTATCATACATAGATTGTGCTGGTGTTTTTCAGCGTCTGGAACCCCTCCAAACACCCCTTATGGGTCGCTACGCATACCCCAAGTGGAAACGACGGTCAACGCTTGGTTTGGAGCGCTGACACACGGCTCCAAACGGTCTGCCTCCAATTGGGAAAGTGGGCCAACTCCAACGCCGAAGGAAAGGCCATAACCACAACTCTGCCGTGGGCTGCAGACACTTCCCTTTCAGCCCCCGACTCCAGGGCCAAAAGTTCTGCTGGAAAAACACTCTTTGCCGCCAGCAGGGCTCGAGCCCCAAAAACCAAGATTCGCTGGGGGCGCAAAGCCTCAACTTCTAGAGACAACCAACTGCTGCCACATTGTTTCACCCATGAATCGCTCGGCGCGCCTTGAAGCGGAGCCTTGAGTGCGTAGCTCAAATGGGTCAGCTCCCGGAGCTGGGCCCTTTCAAGCAGACGCTGAATCAGATGGTTTGGGCTGTCGGTAGCTGCAAAGTCTAGCTCTAAGCCACCAGAAACAAAAGGAAAATCTACCAACAACAAATAAGGCTTCTCTCGATCCACACGCTGGTGCTGCCACTCCTTCGCGGCAGGGCAAACCGGGCATTTTTGACATGAAGACAAACTTTTCAAAGCTTCCCGTGCGGGTACGGCACGCTCAGAGTCGGAGAGCTGAACTTCATCACTCACTCTCTGAGGAGGGGAAGTGCCGGCGGTTTCACGGGACGAGTCAACACTGGCAGAAGTGTTGTCTTCAGGTTGTTCTTTTTCAACAGCCCCGGGCGGGAAAGGCAGGCGACGAACTCCCCGCACCCAAAGGTCTCCCAGTCGTTCCCGAAGCTGTTGCTGGGCCGACGCAGTGACAGTTGAAACCGTCTTCTTCATGTCTCAGCCCCTCGCGTGCTGCAAACTCTTGCACAGAAGGCACACTTGCCCCCAACACTTCCTATGATACATAGAGCAGGCGGTCAAAAAAGGCGACACAATGGGGAGCACCATGGCAGGTTTTTTCGCGCATGAAAAATTCAAAGAACAAGTGGCACACGAGACCCAAAAGGCTCTGCAGAGCTTCGCTGCTGCGAAAGACACATCCCTGCCCAACTTCGATTCCGCCGAAAGCGTGGCGCGACTGCT
>JANQPW010000302.1 GCA_028285285.1 Silvanigrellales bacterium | reverse complement strand
CTTGGCAACTCGCGATATGGCCGTGTTGGGCCGCGCCAGTCGCATTCCCGATCTCAAGGCGGAAAAACTGCAGCAGGTGCTGGAAGCCTTGGAGCAAATTGCGGTTCCCCCGGAGCTTGATGAAATGTGCCGTTCCACAGACTCCTTTGGTTCCAGCTTTCAGAAGCGCGTGAAGAGGCTCCACGGGGCTCTCAGAGACCGATTCGAGGGTCTCACACTCTCTCTTGATGAGGCTTCTCCTCGGGCTCCATCAACTCAAGGGGGCCATATTCCTCCAACCGGCGCCATGGACCATGAAAGAGCGTCTCTTTTTGGCTCAGAGTTTCTCATGCGGCAGCACTGGCACCAACAAGACGCAGTCAGTGCCAGCTCTCGGGTTGCCTCACCACCGCGTCAGCGCTACCGCAGCGAGGGAGAATGGGGCAACACTCCCCACTGGATGGAAGAGGTCTTCCAAAAGAGCCAAAATGAAAGCTCCTCGAAGGATGTTTCGTGGACACCGCAGATGGAAAAAATCACTCATGTTTACAGCAACTGCCGTATTTTGCTCGATGAGCACGAGGGCATGCCCAAAGCCTTTGCTCCCACCACCGATGAAGGCGATAATTTCCTTTTCCTCAAGCTCGTGGAGCAAATGAGCCTCATTCCCTGCAGAGCGAACTTTGTGATAGCACCAGCTGGCCTCACAGCGGAGTTCGAAGCCGAGCTTGAGCGCCAAGGAAGTCGACTGAGGCTCGAAGCACGCAACATTTTCGAAACCGCGCGCACTCCCTTTGCACCCACATGGCTCAAAGAGAGAGAAAACAACCCCGCTCAAGATGCTCGCGGAGAATGGCACGTGCTCGAACAAGGAGAGCACCTTTCAACCATTCGGTTTGACACCGCGGGGCGCCCCGTTCTCGCAGATGACGGACTGTATTCCCGCGTGAGCGCAGGTCATGGGGAGCTCGTTCAGCTCTTCCCCGAAATTCTCCAGCACGAGCCTCTGGCTGAATGCCTCCACATTCGCAATATTGACAATATTGTCGGCACGGGGCCTTCACGCCGTCAAGAAATACAAGTTCCGGCGCGGCTGTTTCGCGTGGTGAGAGATTGCCTTGAAGCTCTCCGCAAAGGCATTGATAAAGTCAAGGCCCAAAACCACTCGGGTGCGCCTGTAGGAGTTGGTGACTCCGACGCTATTGGTGCACTTCACACCTTGTCGCAACTGCAGCGCCCCCTCAGTGAGCCGTTGGCAGAACAACTCCCCACCCCCGAGACCACCGTGCTGCTTTCTGAAGTCTCAAACATTTTGGGCAACTTGTTTCATTGGCCACGCATTGACGAAAGCCTCACTCATGAACAACAGGTGGATCGAATTGCAGAGCTTCTGTCACGTCCTCTGAGTGTGTTTGGTGTGGTGCGCAAGGAAGGTAACGACGTGGGTGGTGGACCTGTTTTTGCGAGACTTCCCGCGGGAGAAACGGTAAAACTGTGCATGGAGATGCCACACGCTTCTCCAGAAGAGAGGGAATCTCACTTTGGCCCCAAAGGCAAGGTGAGCCACTTTAACCCTGTGCAGGTGTTTTTTGAGCTCCGCACTCATTGTTTCCAGACCGAAAGCTCCTCCCAGATTTCATCGAACAAGCCCAACGGACGTCACATCAATTTTTCAAAGCTTTTTGACGACCGGTTTTGGCTGATGGCGCAGAAAGAGTTTGCTGGAGAGAAGGTGTGTTATCATGAGACCGTGCTGTATGAGTTGATCGGGAACTCGGCCACAACCAATTTGCTGTTTGCCGAGGTTCCACGAACATTGTTCAACCCTCACAAAACTCTCTTTGAGAGTTTGGGCCAAGACAGGCGCTCCTATGGATTTGATGAAACTCTTAAGACTCAGGAAGAAAGAGCCCACTGACCCGGGTTGGCTGCAGAAACCAGGGTCTGCCTACCTCATCCAATTGGCCCGGATTTTGCGCCACGACATCGGCACTCTTGCTGAGAGTGAAGGCGACGAGGATTGGATTCACCTGAGCCAGATCATGCGGGTTTACACGGGGCACCTTTCGGAGAAAGCTGATCCTGAGGTTGATGGCTACAACTACGTGTTCCTCAATGTGCCCAACATGCGGGGCTTTATGCTTGAACTCACCGAAGACGAAACTGCTCTTGAGCTGCGGCGCGGAACGCTCATCGTTCCCCTCAAGCGCAATGCCTTCGACGAACTGGAGTCTTCCACTCTCTTTGTCACCTCGCCGCAACTGCTCGGCAGTTTCCAGATTCTTGGACCGGATCTTGTGCGTGGCCATGAGCCCGTCACAACCTACCCCGTCGAAGCTATGTCGGAGCGGTTGTTGTCATTGGCATTTGGGCTTGAGACAGCCGGGGGAAAGGTCGAGCCAAAAGACGACCAGGAGTCGAGCCTAAAGCAAGGCCTCAAAAACTGAAGACTGCCGAGGGGGAGCCACTCCTCAGGGCTTAGTCCTCTCTGAGCCATTCTTCGAGGTTTCTTTCCCAAGACTCCAGATCGCTGCTCGTTTTTGCCCCCACAGAGTTGAGGCCAGAAGAACGAACCTGTGGAAGGGAACGCACATAGAGCCGGGCTGCCACGCCACCGGGCAGAAAATCCTCCTGGGAAAGAACCGTAACAGAGGTTCCATCCTCTTGGGGAAGGATCAACGCACGCCCCCGAATGCGACCGCTTTCCTCAGCCCCAGGGAAAGGCTGATGGCTCATGAGATAGGTTCCCCCCCGGGTTTTCACACCCACAAAGGCTCCCGAAAAATCAACATGACGCGCAAAGAGTTCACCATTGTCACTGTAAATCACCGCATCCTGAGCCACCAATGGAAGTGACCCAAGGTTGAGGTCTTGGGCTGGTTCGCGCAGGAACGGACTGAGGTGAACCACCAGTCGGGAGCCATCTTCCAACTCTCGTGCCATTTGCAACGGCGCAAAATCCTCGAACACCGTGCTCAGTTCATCAACGGGTTCGGCGGGTTCGCCTTGAGCACCCACTCTTTCTGCAAAGCGCTTGATGAGAGCGTGTACCCTGCCTTGGGCATCCACTCCAAAACTATTCTGCAGGTAAAGAGTGACACCATTACCCCAGTTTGAAGACCACCCACTGCGCATTTCGCAGAGATATCCATCTTCATTCCCCGAGTTCACAGCTGCAGGAGTGTGAGCAAGGGTGTCACGTCGTGTGGGCATTTCCATAATGCGCCCCTCTGCGTATGCTTGCAGCAGCCGGTGGCCATCTGCACTCAGACGAAAAGTCTCAGCTCGAACACTCAGCCGATCACAAATCTCTGCTGGCGTCAGATCGCTGTTTCCATGCTGTGGCTCCTGCGTTTGACTCATAGCTTGGGTAGAAAGTAAGGCCGCAGAGAAAGAAAGGGCTGTGAAAGAGATGCTTGGATTTTTCATTTTTTGTTCCTTCTTCGATTGATTTGCTTGCAACAACGGCCGTCAATAAGACTTGAACCAAACCCTCACAATGGTTGCAGGATCACCCGAAAAAACCGGGTGGTCCTGTTCTTGGTGTTCCCCCTGGTTTTCACTCTCATCTCCCTCAAGCGCCCAAGTGGCCGCATCGGGAGAAACAACCTCTCCTGCTCGCGGAGCTTGAGTTTCTGAACTCAGCTGAGGAAAGAGTTGGGCAGCACCAAAACCCAGCAGCAAACCAGCGGCGAGAAGCACTGCACTCTGGAGCCCCACAAAACGTTGCCCTGGCATGGAGCGCGAGGGAGGCGGTGCTGTGGGTGCCCCCCTTTGCCCAAACTCGCTTCGGCGCGTCATCTGTTCCTTTCTCAAACCTTCCTTCCATCGTTCCAACTCTTCTTCCGGAGGCTGCAACTCCTGATAACGGCGCAGCAGCTCGTCGAGTCTCTTGGGATCATTTTCATTCATGGGAATCTCCTTTTTCAGAAGTGGAGGTCGACACCGACCTTTCCAGGCGATTTCCGTGCTCCGCCATTTTTTTCCGAGCACGGTGCAAATGACTTTTCACTGTGTTGAGAGGGCAATCGATCAAAACCGCAATCTCAGCCAAACTCAGGTCGCGATCGACCAAGAGCGACACCACTTCCCTCTCATCGGGACTCAATAACTCCATGAGGGAAGACAGAGAAAGTGCGGCCTCTTGGGGAGAGAGCTCGTGCGGACTTGGTGCGTCTGCGTGGAAGTCTGCAAGCTCAGAATCTGCCGAGGAGTGCCGCTGCTGTGAGCGCCAACTTTCCTTCAACACATTCCGAGCAATGCCGAAGGCCAGCATGCGCATATTGCCCTTGCTGGGCTTGAGGCCCACGTTGAGAACATAGCGGTAAAGGCGCAGCAGGGTTTCCTGAGTAGGATCCGAAGCCTCCTGAAGGCCCAAGCGCACACCAAAATAGCGATAGAGCGGGGGGCCAAGTTCCTCAACCGCTCTATTCCAGAAATCTGGCTGGAGAGTGTCTGTCATGCCATTCCTCCTTTCACAGGCACTTGAGCGCTGACGCTCCAAAGGTTGCAGACACCACACATTTTCTTGCTCCGGAAACCCATCAAGGCTCGTTGACACAGCGCTGTGGTAAAATCGATCGTGTGCCTCTCAAAGGGATTAGCTGCATGATCAAGGTCGTTTTTTCTGCACTCCTTCTCTGTAGCTGCAAGCTTTTCTCAGGGCCACCCCCCTAAAGAAGTCATTTTTGGCACTAAAAGGAGTCTCCAGCCATGTCGTTCTTGACAGCTTTGCACTGCCGCGTTCCCGCCATTGTCTTGGCCCTTGGGCTTCTGAGTGGTTGTGTGCGGTTTTCACAGCCGGCGCAAGTCGCACCGGAAAGCTCCCAAGTCACTGGAAAGACTGATGAGGACGACCCTCTCTCCGATTTTCGGGAGTTTTACGGAAACGAGATCACACGAATGGAAAACGAATCGAGTGGGATTTCTCTTCCCTTTGCAAAGGCAGTTTTCACAAGCGTCCTTTTTTTGAATCTTGCTGTCTTTGCCTGGAAACCCCTTCCTACGGAAAAAAAGGCTCAAGGAATCTTGCAGCCACCACCTGTCGCCGTTGCCACGACGGACTCTCCGTCTGCCCAAGGGGGTTCACTCATTGACAGAGACGGTGAAGAACAGCACATCGAGATTCGGAAACACAGTGAGCAACTCGAATCGATCTCCATGGGAGACAGAAACTCTCTCGACTTTGTGATGCTCGTGAAACGATTTGCCCACAATGCTTCCGAGCTTTGGGGCCTGCTTGTTGTGCCCGTCACCGCACTCGTGGCTTTTGAGGTCATGGATCGGGAAAGAAAGCACACCAACGAGAGCCTTTTCGCCAGAGCCTTCAAGCGCATTGAGGAGAACAGATCGATCCGCATCCACGTGCGCCGCTATGGAACTCGCCTTCCCCTCAACTCCTATTTGACTCGCAAGGGAACAGGGCACAAAGGTCGACTCAAAATCGAGACCGACCGGTTCATTGCTCAAAGAGGGCGTC
>JANQPW010000280.1 GCA_028285285.1 Silvanigrellales bacterium | reverse complement strand
AGAGCTTTGAGTTTGTTTGAAGTCAGAGAGGCTTCGGCCTGCAACTGTGCCAGCTGTGAGTGAGGGTCTTTCAACACGCCCTTGATCTCTGTTTTCACTCCTATGTTTTCCAACAGCTGCCGATCTTTCAGCCTCAGCATCAGAAGGTCGAGGTTGTTTTCCTCCAGCGGCAACCCCATATGCGTCAGATCGAGAGCTGATCGCTCTCCAACGGAAATGTCATCTATGCCCAGCTCGCACGTGGAACTCACGGGCCAACTTTGCGAAGACTGCGCATTGAGGAACACTTCACAGTAGTGCCGTGTCGGGGGAAGAACCCCAAAATGAGGAAGGCTCACTCCGGCTTCTGTGGTTCCCTGTGCGCGAAGCCAAAGAGATTTCTTCGTTGGGTTGATCTTGATGTGCAAATCGCTTGAGAACCGATGTTTGTCTCCGTTGGCAGAGTCAACCCTTAATCGCGGCGAAAGGGAGAGATCATAGGTGGCCCTTTTGGGGTCTGCTTTGTTCAGATGTGGGTCCACTCGAGCACGAACACTGGAGGTCAGCTCAAAAGTGTTCGCAGCGTTGTGAAGCTTCACATCTCCGCGAAGAGAGTTGGCTTGCAAAGTGAAGCTTTTTGAGCCCTCAGCAACGTTTTCCCGTTCGTTTTTTTGCGTGCGTTGGAGGTCAAGATGGAGATCGGTTTGAAGGTGCTGCTCGCCTTCACCAAGAGTATTGGCTTTGAGGCTAAGAGCAACGAGCAGGCCTGCTGGTTGTTGGGGAGTGGAGGAGTGCTTTTTCTTCGAAGTGATTTTCAAATGTGCTGCTGTGAGAAAAACCTGGGAGGAAGGGCTGTCGGGGTTTTCGACAACAAACTTTGTGTCCGTAAGCGAAAGATCAATGGGGTGGAAGTGCGCGGCGCCTAAAATATGTGGCAGCTCAATAGACTCCGGAAGCTCTGGGAGCTGGGGCAAAAACCCCTCCTCTTCCTTTTCTTTCGGCTCGCTGGTGGCCGGAACTCGGATCCAGAGTTTTTTGCCCTCAATAAGAGCGGGTCCAATTTCCCGAAGGGCAATGTCGCTTGGGTTCAAGGCAAGGTCGATCACAAAGGGAAGGTCGAAGGTGGAGAGGGTCGCCTGTAAACCCTGCTTTGGGATCTTCAGCTCGAGATCTGTTGCCTTCAATTGAACCCGAAAACGAGTGAAGGAAAGAAAGTTGAGATTGAAATCAATTTTTTGCCAATCAACTCCAATGCCTTTTTCCTGAAGCCATCCGGTCATGAAACTTTTGATCTGGTGGCGCGCCTTTGCCACCAACCCACTTTCGTCTTCGGTATTGGACGGTGTTTCTTCTTCCTTTGATATGGCTGAGCTCTGTGAAGAGGCATTTTGCTCCAAAGTTCCAAAAACCATTCCGAGCAGCGGGAGCGCAAGGAGCATGAGGAACGAGAGGCGGGGGTGCGATGGCCGGGCTCGGAGCATCAAAATTCCTCCCCAAAGCTGAAGTAGAACTGAAAGTGATCGGGCTCGGAAGTGGCCAAGTCATATCGTTTCGAAGGATCCGTTTTGAACCCGTGGGCTATCATCAACCGGAAGTTTCCAAAGGGTGTTTCGAGCCGGAGACCCAGACCAGGATTCCAATAGAGTGGAGATGTCCAACCGAAGGACTGCTGGCCAAGCAGCCCGGCATCAGCAAACAAAAACGGCTGAGCCCAGTTGTGCGGAACGACAACATGGCGCAACTCAATGCCCAGGAAAGCTGAACTCAAAGCGCGTTCCGTTGATGATTCCGGCAATTCATTTCGAAAAAATCCTCGGAGATCCTGAGAGCCACCCAGTTTGTGCAAAAAGGAGGGTGGGAGTTCGGAGGCTTGTGAGCTGAGAGTGGTGGCCAGGCGGCCGCGCACACCAACCACCAAAAAAGGTGGATCGGTGACAAATGGGTTGGCCAGAAACTGAGCGCCCACTCCCAAACGGGACCCGGAAAAGGTGGAAACAAGCCCCTTGCGTGCAAGACGCGCATTCCAGTCGAGCAAAAAGCCTTGTTGGGGCTGAGACTCGTAGAATTCGTGGTCGTGGCTGCGCAGCTCCTGAGAGACTTCAAGCCAAAGGCTTCGGGAAAGGGCGGCTCCCAACCCAACAAAACTGCGCTCGAGAGAATAGGCGGGGAGAACTTCCGAGCGCAGGCCGTGACCCCTGAAGTCGGCATGATAGCCAACCCCACTTTTGAGCGTTGCCAGAGCCCATTGAGAGCGAGAGTCGATGTGGTGTTCCACGTCGAATTGCGTGAGAGAGTATCCTCGGCTGAGGGCAAAAAGGGGTCTCAAATAGAGTTTATTGGTGAGGGATTGCTCCACAAACGAGGCTTGGAGCTCAGAAAGAAAGTTGCTACCGGTGCGCGTGAGGCGTTTGTCTTGATATCTTGCCCGGGCTTTGAGTAGGCCTTCTGTGTCGAAACCAATTCCAAAAGACAAACTTCGTCTTTGACCTAAGGATGACTCATGAGCGAGTTGCACCTGTTTGGGCTCACACTTGGTCAAAAAGTAGGAGTTGAGGAGCCCTCGCTGGTGTTTTGCCCTTCTTTCAGAAACGGCTCGTGACACTCCGCGATAGGGTTGGTCGGTACTCAAGGCAAACGTGGACTGGATGGATTCAGCTGTGAGGTCGCGAGGAGGCCTTATTGTGAGCGATCCCACAGTAGCAGAGCTCAAAACCTGACTTTTGCCGGCCACTTTCACCACGATCTTGCCCGTGGTGGTGCTCGCCAGAGACTCGACAGTGACGCAGGGTTGGTTGAGCAAATCGAGCTGTGTGAGCACCCACTGTTCCACTCCATCGAGAAGAGGGGGTGTGAGCACCTTACCAATGACCTGGCGGTTCCGAGGCAAAGTGCCTTGGATGTCTCCCCGAACTTCCAGTGAGGTCACGCGAGTGGGCTTGCCGAGAACCACCACAAGTTCGCGTTTGTGGGGGTGTTGGATGAAAGTGCTTCGGTGATAGCCTCGTTCCTGCAGAAAGGCTTTGAGAAAGGACTGTTTTTGATGGAACGGTATTTCTTTCCAGGCCGGGTCGTCTGGATCGCCACAGATGAGACGGGTTTCAAGCTCCCGAAAAGAGAGGGAATCTAGGAGATCGGCTGCCCCCGAGAGAACCACGTCGTCACAGACATGCTGACGGGCCTCAGCTTCTGCGGGTGGCGTCTCTTTAGGGTTGGCGGCCAACAACACCGTGAGGCAGAGAGCGACCACCAAGGCCGCTGGAGCTCTCGCTCCTCTCCAAAAAGTGATCAGGTTCCGCACAGGTTATCCTGAGGTTGTGAATCCATTTCTCTGCCCACCATTGTCAGCTCTGGCTCGGTTATATCGGTTTTTCGAGACACTGACCAGGTGGTGGGGAACCAGCTTGACTCTCGAAGTTGAGCTTCCCATGCTCAAAAATTGCTGTTAGTGTGCGGCCAGCTAGCGATTCCCGCGAGCCTCAGTTCCCCCCTTCCCATTTCAGGATTCACATTGAAGAAAATATTTCAACGATTGAGGTCGGCTTCTCGAAGCAAAGCTGACTCTGCTCCCCAGAATTCGCAAATCCCCCCAACCAAACCAGCTGCTGTTCCAAGTTTTGAGAAGCTGGGTCTCCAAGCCGACATTTGTCGAGCAGTGGCCGAGGGAGGGTACCACCAACCCACCCCCATTCAGGCAAAATCCATTCCGGCATTGCTCCAAGGCCGAGATCTCCTGGGTTGTGCGCAAACCGGTACCGGAAAAACCGCCTCTTTTGCACTTCCTCTTTTGCAACGTCTGGGGAGGGCTCAGAGGGAACCCGGTCGAGACTCCAAGAGAAAAGTTGTTCCACTGAGGGCGCTGATCCTCGCTCCCACCCGAGAATTGGCCATTCAGGTCAAAGAAAGCTTTGAGACCTATGGCACTCACATGGGTGTGCGCACAGGGGTGATTCTTGGCGGAGTGAGCGAGGAGCCTCAAAAGAAAATGTTGCGGCGTGGGCTTGATGTGTTGGTTGCAACACCGGGGCGTTTTTTGGATCTCAAACAACAGGGCTACATCGACTGCAACTCCGTAGAGACTCTGGTTTTGGATGAAGCCGATCGCATGCTCGACATGGGTTTTTTGAACGATGTGCGCAAGATCATTCAGGCCTTACCCCGAGAGCGGCAGAACGTTCTTTTCTCGGCGACAATGCCGCGAGAAATTGAAGAATTGTCTATGAAGATCTTGCGTGATCCCGTGAAGGTGACCGTGGCTCCAGTGTCTTCAACGAACAAAAAGATCGATCAGAGTGTTTATTTTGTGACCCAATCCGGAAAGAAAAAGCTGCTTTTGCATCTGTTGCAAAGCGAAGAAATGCCCATGACCTTGGTCTTCATGCGCACAAAATCCACAGCGAATCGTGTGAGTCGCTTTCTCAGCGAAGCCGGTATTACGGCTGAGGCCATTCATGGCAACAAGTCTCAAAATGCGAGACAACGTGCGCTTGAAAACTTCCGTAGCGGACAGACCCGGGTTTTGGTGGCAAGTGATCTGGCAGCTCGGGGCATTGATATCGACAACATATCCCACGTTGTGAATTATGACCTCCCCAACGTTTTTGAAACATATGTGCACCGTATTGGTCGAACAGGAAGAGCCTCTGCAACGGGAACGGCCTTTTCCTTTTGTAGCCCAGATGAAGTTCCCTATCTTCGCGGCATTGAGCGCCTCATCCGCGAGAAGATCTCTGTGGTGGAGGGTCACCCATTTGCTGTGGATCCGAAAAACGTGACCACCCCAACTCCGCCTGGGTCAAAGCGCCCTGGGACGGGCTCCCGCCAAGGAACGCCGCGCCGAAGGCCTGACGGCGCAGGGAAGCCCTCTCGATCATTGAACAAAAGAAGAGGCAACCCTGCCTCCAGACCTTCTGAAGGCAACCCCAAGAGGCAAAGCCATTCTGGGAGGCAGAGAAGGGGCTGAACCTCACCAGTTGGTGTTGTGGGTGAGAAACTCTTTGAGCGCGAGGCGTTCGGTCTCGCTGTATTCTGTGCAGAGGTCGGTATGAGTAGCATCTGAGAGGCCATTTTCTCGGTCGGGTTCTGTGCGTGTTCGGCCCTCCAAGCAGAGAAGGTGGTCGAGACCCTCAATAGCCCCGTTGGTGGCCAGGCGTTGTCGTGCCCAAATTCCCGTGAGTCGTCTCGACTTGATTCCAGTTCGCTCTAGGGGCAGCATGCCCACTTCTTGCAAGCTTCTCAAAGCCCGCTCCGATTGGCGTGTGGGTGGAACATAGTTCACGAAAAGACGGTCGAAGAACAGAGGAGAGTTCACCTCGTCGAGAGCATAGATCTCTTGAGTGGAGCCCTCATACCCGTTGTGACAGCTCACGCAGTCCTCTGCAAAAAGCACCTCTCCCGCTTGGAAGCGGTTTTCCTCAACTGCGAACTCAGGCTCTGGAACCTCTAGAACTCTCAGATAGGCCGCGAGTGGGTCCACATACTTGGGAATGGAGTAATTGGTTTTGAGCGTTGAAAACACAAAGGCCTGTCGGATGAACTCCTCGAGGTTACGGCTCGAAACCACTCTCCCAAGGTAGGGTTCATCAGTTTCTCCACCTTCGTAGTGGCGCATTTTCCAGATGGGTGGAGAGGAAACGTAGATCTCATTTTCAGGATCACTCAGCATGGGGGTTGCGGGGTTGATGCGCCCACGACCCGATTTGAGGAAAGTGCGTTGGTCGGTTTCGGGCAGAGGGTCCTGGCCCACGAACCCGTAAAACAAACGTTCCACATTGAGAATGTCGAGCAAGACAACGGCATCGAGCAGAGCTCTTGCGAAATTCACCCGACCCTTGGACCGTTCGTACATGTCTCTGAAGGCAGCGTCGAGGTCGGGGTCCCAGGGAATGGGATCTCGCTCTCCACGAGCTGCGAGCCAGAGGGGGTAGGCGGAGAGCTTATTGAAGAGTCCGAGGTCGAGACCATCGTTGGGAGCACCGACGGAATAGCGACCGTCGGGCAACTGGTTCAGGTGGCAGCCGGTACAGGCGAGCGTGCGCACTTTGGGTGTGATCCAGCCCCGCGGTTTGCTGCGATCGGGTTTGACCAGCGGGAGCTCAAGGGGTTGACCTGGCTCTCGCGGGTTCTCGCGAAAGCCGACCCGCTCCATGGCATGTCCTGTTTCGTCTGGAAAGGTCTTGCTCAGCGCTGTGAGCAAAATATCCGGGAAGGCTACTTCGGTTTTGATAGGCAGATAGAAGAATAGCCACTTGCCGCAGTTGATCATGTCACGCTGCAATTCCCTCAGCCGCGCATCGGGAAGGTTGCGGACTTTTTGAGTGCGCCGATCCAGCGCACCCCAGTAGTTGTCACAGAAATCTCCCCCATTTTCAGGTGGGAGTATCGCGCTGAGATCACGGCTGAGGTCTGTCGTCGTGCCTTGGGGCAGTTGGGTGTAGAAGCTCTCTGGAGTGAGAGGGCTGCCTTGCTGGGAAAAGGCCGAAGCCGGCAAGAACAATGAAGCCGCCCAAACCCAGGCCAAACGAAATGTGGACATTGAAATCTCCTTGCGAGTGTGCAGAAGTGCTTTCTTTTCATGGATCAATCTGCAAGGCATCGCAACAACAATGAGCTTTTGATCAGTATTGGAAAAGGTCTTGATTCCCCAATGCGGCTCGGCTACGCAAAAACAGCTGTGTAAAGACGAAGGAGTGAGCATGTTCAGATTTTCTTTCCAGGGTTGTTTGGCGCTGGCATTGCTGCTTTTGCAGGCGCAGGCAGGGGCTTTTCCCGCAGCCTCTGGATTGTCTCCTCGGGGGCAAAGGGGAACTTCTCAAGATGAAAACAAGTTTTCCTGGCCTCCACTCAATGATGAGCTGGTGAGCTTTGCCCGCTCGTTAGAGGCCACGAATGATGTCTCTGCTGACCTGAATGTCGTGTTGGAGCAGCAGGTGTGTGAAGCAGCATGTCTGGCCCATGAGGCTCGGTCGGATGCCCAAGGGGTTTTGCCCGACGAGTTGCGCACCAACCCCGAAGCGGTTGGTGATATGGTTCGCTGCGGTAAGTGGCTT
>JANQPW010000279.1 GCA_028285285.1 Silvanigrellales bacterium | reverse complement strand
GCTGGGTCGAAGGCCACAGAAACATCGGTGATCCCCGTGGGAAGGGGTGTTGCGAAGCTTTCCCAGTTTGCCGTGGTTTCTGAGTCGTTCACAGGAGGCAAGGTGAAAGATGTGAGGCCGGCTTCTTCACAGGGCTCTGTGTTTGCTGCAGGTTCGAGGGTGGCACCGATCAGGCAAAACTCTTCAGGTTCGGCCGTGCTCAGATCAGGGCAAGCGTCACTGAGTCCGTTTGGAAACACGCCCCTAACGTAAATGTGATCCGCGTCACCCTTGATCTGTCCACCGCACTGAAGATCTTGTCCGTACCCTGAATATCCGAGCTCAAAGATGCCTGTGGCAGCCGATGCGAGCACCTGGAGATAACGATTGTTCCCATCAACGGAACTGATGCGTCGTGCTGTCACTTCATCAGAGTTTGCAGAAATCAACCATCGCCTGTCTGACGCGATCTGATGGAGGTACCAACTGTCACCATCCACTCCGAATGCCTTATCACCGGGGCTGAGGCATTGCAGCCTGAGGGTTGTGGAAGCTTGGGTGCTAGCATCTCCAGTGAATGGTGGCACATTGTAGACTTTGTCTTGGGGTGGCTCAAAGAAACAGGCTGCCGCGTTTTCTGTGGATCGCGGCACAAGACCATCGATAGCTTCTTGAATTTCTGCGAGCCTCTTGTCGAGACTATCTGAGTTTGTTTCTGGGTCTTTGAAGAAGAAATCTCCAATAATAGCTGCTGGATCGATCTTGGTGAAGTTGAGCAGAGAGTCAAAAACTGTTTCGTCGCGGCCGTTTGCATAAACCTCATCGGCTTGGGCTTCTGTGAGCACAATGTAGTCTGCGCTAATGGCTCCGTCAGTCACGAGGTCTGCGGGTGTTTTGACCCTGCTCGTGTCTCCGGCGTCGACGGTTCCAGATGTTGCTGAATTCAGCATCCAGGTGATGAAATCCGTGCGCATGTTGGTTGGATCGCTCAGAGTCGCACAGTTGCTCGCGTCGACAGCTGAGAAGTCAGCGTTTGACACGCAGGCCTCTCGGTAAAGCACACCCGATCCTGCTGAACTTGCAAAGGTGGTGCAGCCAATGGAGTCTTCTTGCGGGTTGGCAGCGGTGTTGCCAGTGTAGCCTTGAAGGAAAGTGTAGGTGCCATCTGACACGAGACGTGAGCCACAGGTTCTGCTTTTTTGCACAAAGGCCACTTCAATCATCTGCTCATCGTTTTCACCAAGGTAGCTGATCATGTGACGCAATGAGTCGATTTCTCCCGTTGAGCTGTCTCCGTCTAGGGTTCTGAGCTCAAGGGAAGAACCGTCCAGGGCCGAGTCGATGACAGTAACCGACTGGCCGCTGCCATCTATATAGCTGGCTGTGGTTTCGTTTTGGCCTGCCGCGTACCAGCCCGATCCCGAACCGTATTGACCAATGCAGCCCATAGTGGTGGGTGTCGCAAAAAGGTTTTGCCGGTCGGCGCCGTTTTGGTACCAGAAATTGTAGTCGACAGTGGTGGGTGCTCGAACGAGGCAATGCCTTCGTTTCTCTAGGGCCTGCCCCTTCACCCTTTCAATGCGATCGTCGGTTTCTGGAAGAATATCTCTGAAGAAGGTGATTCGAGTGCTGGCCGCGTTGTCCCACAGCTCACACCACACCATTTGCGGCAGGTTGCTGCTCCAGCTGGAAGGATCGCTGCAGTCATACGGCTCATTCAGAGTGAAAAACTCCCCACTCGAAGCCAGTGCCAACACAGACGAGGCGGCATTGAGATTGAGTGCTCCGCTGTTTGCAAGATTGGAAGCAACGGTTTCCTGAGGTTCGACCACCTTCAGCGGAACGGGAGCGAGGCTGTAGCTCTGCAGGCCGTTTGCCTGCGAGCTATCTGCAATGTTCCCCATGTTTGGTGTTTTGAGTTTGAGAGCACCTGTGAGCTCTGTTGAGGGGGTCGTGGTCGGTGTTGTTCCAGGCTCGGTTCCTGGTGCTGCGGGGTTGTTTGTTCCGCTTTCGCCACTGTTATCACCATCTCCCCCACCGCCTCCACCGCAAGCAAGCAAAGAAGCCAAGCAAAACCAGGAAGTGAACTTCAACTGGCGAGGCTTGTCGAACCAAAGTGAAAGATGGGACATGGCGAACTCCTTGTCGTGGGCGTGGCTTCCTTATTTTCCCCAATCATAGGTTTGGAGTGCCGCTTTCTAAGCGGTCAATGGTGAGGTAGGAGGGCTGTTTCTGACGGCCTGGGCAATGTGATCCCTTAGAACATGCAGAACGGAGATTCTTTCTTGGCACAAGGATTGCATTACTTCATGTATTGGCAAAACTTTTTGGTTCTTTTTGGAGTTGAAACTATGATGAGAGTAGTACTGGTTGGGCTGGCTTCTGTGTTTGGGTTGGCCGCTTGTGGAGAATCACAACGAAACGCATCCAGCGTGGATGCTTTTGGCACAAAGAACAGGGCTTGGCTTTTAGGAAAAAACGTTTTTGATATCAACCACGTTGTTCAAGTCGGTAAAGAAGCAACAGAGAAAAATGAGGAGCTCTTTTGTTTCTATAAGGGGAAGGCCTCTATTCCTGAAGGTCTGCAGGATGAAATGGCTTTGAAAAAAGCCATCAATGATAACAAGCTGAAGCCGTTGAAGGTTTTTCATGGGTTTCAATGGAGAGCCGTACCCTTGTCTTTTGCTGAAGCGGCAAGGGCGATTGTGGAACTCGAAAAGATCACTGCCCAAGCAAGCAAGACTATAGATTCTGAAAGGGCCGCTCTTCAGGGTCCTATGTCTCTTTACAGTCGCGGGCAAACGTTGGGAATCATTGACAATGCCCAAGAGCGCATTAAGAACTCTCAGAGTGCAGATGATTCCCTCAAAAGGGAAATGAGCTCATCGGGAGATGAGCAGTTTTTAGACATTGTTTCTGGGCAGGCAAATCAATTTGCAAGGAAGTCATGGAAGACTGCCATGAAAGTTGTTTTGCAGAAGGCTGAGATCGAGAAAGCTTCACTCGAAAGCTGCCCAGAGCTAGCAAGTTCAAGCAACCCTTAAGGAGAAGCTGATGTGAGCGCTCAGCGCCGGTCAATCAGTCAATAGCGCTGAACTGGCGCAGCTGCACCAACTTCATGTCGGTGAGGTAAAGAGGTTCGGCATCCACAATGATTTCGAGCTCGCTCACGCTCTCACCGTTTACTTCAAGAAAAGCTTGGCCAACAACAGGCATTTCTGCTTGGCATGTGTAGATGGGAAAGTCGATAACATCATCAGGGTTGGAGGGGAGGGGCAGCACTTTGCGAGACACGAAG
>JANQPW010000263.1 GCA_028285285.1 Silvanigrellales bacterium | reverse complement strand
TGCGAAGGAACCATCGTCAGAGTTTCCGACCTTCCCATCATTCGGGAAGTGGCCGCGAAGCACAAAGACAAATACACGCCCCAGTCTCTCGAAGAAGCAAAGCAAAAGGTTGAGTACTACGCTGCCCAGTGGTTTTGCAAAATCGACGACAAAGAATGGGGGCCCTACGACTTTAGCCAAGTCAAAGAACTGGTCCAAAAGAACGGAGCCCGATTGCCCCTTCGCACGGGCACCATGAAGGCTTATGAAAGGGCTCACAAGTTCACCTTCCTCATGAAGGAACTGGGGCTTCGACCTTCTCCGGTGAATGGTCGTATGGTGAAGAGGGAAAAGAGCGAAGATTTGAACATTCGGGCCGACGGCTCTTCGGTGCAGTATGTTGAAGTCTTGCTCGAGCCCGGAGAAGGGGTTTGGGGCGAAGCGGGATCGATGCTCAGCATGGATCCGGGCATCGAGCTCACGTCTTTGCTGGGAGAATCTGCTGAAACCACTGGCCAGAAGCTCTTTTCTGCGGGCAAGAGGCTGCTCACGGGGGAAAGCATCTTTCTCACAGACTTTCACAACACCTCCCCCAGACCTCGAAAAGTCGTTTTTGCGGCACCCTTCATTGGAGAAATCATTCTTGTGGATCTGGCGCAGCACAACAACAGTTTGGTCTGTCAGAAGCGTTCCTTTCTTTGTGGTTCGCGTGGAACAGACATTGAGGTCTCCTTTCAGAAAAACATTTTGAGCGGAGTCTTCAGTGGTGAGGGCTTCATCTTGCAGCGGCTTGAAGGTGACGGCATCGTGGCCATCCATGCCTGTGGTTCTTTGGTGAAACGGAGCTTACGCCGCCATGAAACCGTTCGGGTGCAAACAGGCGCCTTGGTGGCTCATGAAACGAGTGTGAAAATGGAAGTGAGCCTTGTGCGTGGCATCAAGCAAATGCTCTTCGCAGGAGAAGGGCTGTTTGTGACCACCCTTCAGGGCCCGGGCACCATCTGGCTCCAGACCATGGCACTCAGCAATTTTGCGGCTTCTCACAACTTGCAAAACCACAGCGCTCAGAATGAGTCTCTGGGAATCAAGCTCTCACTTTAGTTATGGATACCAGACGTTCAGGGCCGCCTCGAACAGTCGCAGGGCCGTTTCGGGGGCCACAACGGTGGAGCCTTTTTTGTTGAGTTCACCTTTGCCAATGGCAGCGGGGCGACCGCCTGACGGGTCAACGGAGACCCGGCATCTCCGGTCTGACATTCAAACTCTTGAAGCTGATGATATCACCATCGAAGTTCTCTTTGTCTTCTTCAGATTGAAATGAGATCTCCACTGGCTCAAGGGGAAGAAGAATCCGCGACTCGTTTGAGTCGAGAATGCCCACCACAAGGTGATAGGCTCCTGAGGCGAGAGAAGAGATGCCATCGGGAAAGTGGAACACGACTTTTTGAAACTGGCCCTCTTGCAAAGATGCTGTGGGAATGGTTTTGCCTGACTGTTCCAGGTTAATACCGCCCACTCGCTGGCCTTGGGGTGTGTTCAAGCCAATGCCCACGTTCACGCTTCCCTGAAGCCGATCACAGTCGCTCACAGAAAATTCGACATGAACGGCAAAGGCCTGACCCGAAATGAGATGGCTGGAGAGTTTGCCCTTGGCCTCTATCCAGTGCCGGCACTGGATCTTGGGCAGGTTGTCATTCTGGGCGCGGGCTTTGTTTTCTTCAAGAAGCCTCACGCGTAAGATTTCACTGCGCTCGGTCTCGGGGAGGCTCTGGAGGTAACGGCGATCCATGATCTCGTCGTGGGTTTGGAGTGCGTCGTGAATGGCACCATCAAAGCGAACCACGCCGTTTTCAAGAACCACGCCCCGGTCACAAGAGTTTCGCACCGTGGAGGGATCATGCGACACCAAGATGAAAGTGGTGCCCCCCTCGCGGAGCTCGCTGATGCGGTGGAGGCACTTGCGAGAGAAGTTGCTGTCGCCCACCGACAGCACCTCATCAACGATGAGAATGTCGGGTTTGATGGCTGTGGCACAGGCAAAGCCCAAGCGCGCATACATACCGCTGCTGTAGTTTTTCAAAGGCAGATCAATGAAGTTCTCAAGCTCTGAAAACTGCACGACCTCCTCTTCGATCTCTTGCACTTCGGCGAGGCTGAGGCCCATGACCGTGCAGCTCAAAGCAATGTTTTCGCGACCCGACAATTCGGGATCAAAGCCTGTTCCCAACTCAATCATGGGGGCTATGCGCCCCGTGCTTGTGACCTCTCCTTTGGTTGGCGGCACAACCCCCGCTATGGTTTTCAGAAGGGTGGACTTTCCGGATCCGTTGTGACCAATGAGTGCAACGGATTCCCCGCTTTGGATGTTGAGGCTCACGTTTTTTAGGGCGGCGAAGGTCTTTGAACCAGCTTGGCCTCGGAGGCTCTGGAAGACGAACTCTTTAAATGTGGTGTAGCGGTACTCATGAACATTGTACTCCACGGATATTTTTTTGATCTCCACCACGTTCATGAGCTTTTCTCGCCCTTCTCTTGGAAGTCTTCAAAGTTGATAGATGATCTTCAGGCGAGCCTTTTGATACGCCCAAATGCCAGCACCCATGCTGACCACGGCGCAAAACAACAGTGTGGCCAAAAGGCGGATGTCGACCTCTCCATAGCCCATAAGGGTGGCGCGAAACCCTTGCACATAAAAACCAAAAGGGTTCAGGCGCAGAGCCATGTCGACCAAGTGGGGCAGGGAGATCAACCGCGGATCATAGATGATTGGTGTGGCATAGAAAGCTATGGCGAGGACGGGCTCCAGCACGTGGCCCACATCTCTAAAAAACACGTTGGCCACGGCCACGAGCAGGGCGAGCCCCTGCACAAAGGCCATATAGCAGAGCAGAACCAATGGGAAGTAAGCGATGTTGGCGTTGACGGGTGCTTGAAAGTACAGCGCGAGCAGTGTGTAGGGGGCGAGCGACAGGAAGAAGTTGGTTGCACTCGACGCAGTGCTCGACACGGGGAAAATCCAGGCGGGGAGCTTCACCTTTCGCAGCAACGAGCCGCCATTGACGATGGAGACGGCTCCCAGGTTGAGGCTCATGGCCGTCATGTTCCACATCAAAATTCCCGTGAAAACATAAAGGCTGTAGTTTTCAATACCCCGCACCAGTTGGGAAAAAACGGCACTCAGAACGATCATGTAGAGGAGGGGGTTGAGCAAACTCCAGATGTAGCCCAATACTGAACCGCGGTATTTGACTTTCAGCTCACGTTTCACAAGCAGCGACACAAGCCTTAGATGCTTGGTTTGATGGGCCCACTGTTGCCAAGGCTGTGGCTCAAGCGTGGTGGATGGGTTGAGAGGGGCCTGTGCATTTTCCATGAAAGTCGCGCCGCCGAGAACGAAGAGATTGCATCTAAGAGCCGCTTCTGGCTTTCTGTCAAGTATCACGAATGCTTCAGTTTACCAAAGATTTGGAAGCTGTGGCCGGCACAGATCCGTCAAAGATACTTCTCACCTCGCAGGCGCTGTTTCGTTATTTTGGCGGGCACACCCATGACGACAACTTCGCTTTCCACATCTTTTGTGACGGCGGCAGCCATTCCCACCACAGAGTCTCGGCCAATGCTGACCCCATGGCGAATGGAAGCTCCAAGGCCCACGGCAGTTCTTTCTCCTAAGGTGACATTTCCCCCAGCAAATGACCCCGGTGCCAGGCTTGAGGCCAGCTCCAATTTGCAATCGTGATCGAGCGAAGCACCGGTGTTCACCAAGCACAGCTCTCCAACCTCAGAGAAGGTGCCCACATGTGCCCGAGCCAGCACAACGGCACCGGCACTGACCTTGGCTGTAGGAGAGACGAACGCGTGCGGGTGCACAATGGTTGCCAGTGGGAGATTCCAGCGAGCTTTCCATGTTTGTGCCAGTTCCTGCCGCAAACAGTTGTCGCCCACCGCAATGCAGAACTGAACTCCCTCGTTCTTGGCGAGGAGCGCCGCGACCTCTTCCTCTTTTGCAAGCCGGGGCACGTTCTGAAAAGACGGGTGAGGGGTGGACTCACAAAACACCCCCACAGGGGAAAAATGCCCACTCAGGGTGGCTGCTTCATGCACCACAGCACCGTGCCCCCCACCGCCAACAATAATGAGCTTTGCTTTTGCTGTTTGAGACCCATGGAAGTTGTTTTGCATCAGTCTTTCTCTTGAGTTGCACTTGGTGTCTTTTCATTTCGGCCCCAGCAATGTTAGCTTTGGGCCATAAAAAATCAACGCCGAGGCCGGTCACAAATGAGAGTGAGGAGAGTGAGTGCGTATGAAGATTGCTGTTGCAGTTGGAACGCGACCCGAAATCATCAAAATGGCACCTGTGGTTCGGGAGCTTGAAAAACGCGGTCTCGACTGGTTTTTGATCCACTCCGGACAACACTATAGCTACAACATGGACGAGCTCTTTTTTCGCGAGCTTGATTTGGCGCCGCCACGCTACAAGCTGGCCGTGGGTTCCGGCCTTCATGGCAATCAAACGGGCAACATTCTCATTGAGGTGGAGCCTCTTCTCACTCAAGAGAAGCCCGATCTTGTCTTGGTGCAGGGCGACACCAACACGGTGTTGGCCGTGGCCTTGGCCTCGTCGAAGCTGGGCATTCGGGTGGGCCACGTGGAAGCGGGACTGCGTTCGTACGATCGCCGCATGCCCGAGGAAACGAATCGGGTGATCACCGACCACGTTTCTGATTATCTTTTTGCGGTGACTCCCAACCAAAGAGACATTCTCCTTCACGAAGGCATTGCTGCAGAAAAGATCCTTGTCGTGGGAAACACCATTGTTGACAGTCTTTTTCATTCACAGAAGAAAGATCAGTCCAGCGTTGTGGCAGACTGGGGCTTGCAGCCCAACGGCTACG
>JANQPW010000254.1 GCA_028285285.1 Silvanigrellales bacterium | reverse complement strand
GCGTTGCACTTGATAAAAAATTCAGACTGGCAAGACAACATCCGCGAGTTTGTGCTCAAACAATTGCTGGGTTTGCTCGCCCGCAGCCAAGGCCTCGTGATGGATCAGGTGGGAGCATATCTTGCGCAGACAGCTCCAGACATCGCCAACGGCTCCTTCGGAGTGTCTTCCGCTTCCGTTCAGCCAATCCTTCAGGTGCTCACACGTCTTGCCCTGGGCCGGCCTGCCACCGAGGAAGAATTGGCCGAGTACACAGCTTTCTTCCTGGACGGGGTTCTGCAGGCCCAACGAGGCTTGGTTGATCAAGCCCCCAACACCTTGTTCGTGTTCGCCGCGGGAAATGACGCCACCGACAACGACACCTTTGCCATCTCTCCAGCCAACATCAAGGCAGACAACACACTGTCCGTTGCCGCAACGATTGGCGATCAACAACTGGCACCCTTCAGCAACTTTGGCCTCACCATGGTGGAAATTGCCGCACCGGGAACAGCTATTGTTTCTGCCATTCCAGGAAACGAGTCGATCAGCCTCAGCGGCACCAGCCAGGCGGCTCCTTATGTTGCCGGCATCGCCACAGCGGTCAAAGATGTGAACCCAGAGCTGACTCCAGCTCAGATCAAACGGATTCTCGTTGAAACCGTGGAAACCTTTGACTTCTTAGAGAACATGGTGAAATCAGGTGGCATCGTCCACAAAGACCGAGCCCTTCTTGCTGCGGAAGAATCGATCAACAGCGACTTGCCAACCGCCATTGAAGCCGCTTTCGCCGCCATTCCACAGGGTTCTGGTCTGCCAGATTCGGCTCTTCGCCCTCTGTCACCGAACGCTGCGCAGCATGTTTTTGCGCTTCCGCTGCCTTCACCACTGCAGTGAAGGCACAGGCTCTTTGCCTGCACATGGCCGGAAACAGACTTGCTTCACCGCTCGACTGTTTCCAGACTCTGGCCAGCCTGTTTCATTTAGTAAAGAGTTCTTTTAAGAAGGCTTATTTTGCACTATAACCCGCGCGACCTTTTAAATCTTGAAACCCAACACAGAGGGACTTCAATATGAACTCCACCTCAAATTTTTTCGGAGCAATGACAACGGCCACACTTCTGGTCGGCTCCCTCACGCTCTCTTCCTGTGGCTTCGTCGATCAACTTTCTCGCGAAACCCGCGAATCTGTCCCGGCAGAGCCCCAGGAACAGTCCGGTGGCACAGAAACAACACCAACCCCAAACGATGGAGTTTCCCTCATACCCCCTACTGGAACCGATGAGCTGCCGACAGAGCCCGGAGGCCAAGAGCCGGGGCCCGGTGGCCAAGAGCCGGGCGAGAATGAGGAAGACCCCACTGATGTGATCCGGTTTGCAGAGGTCGAAGACATCCTGACCCAGGCCTGCAGCCTATGTCACG
>JANQPW010000251.1 GCA_028285285.1 Silvanigrellales bacterium | reverse complement strand
GCAGACATGCACACGGCCTTCGCGGAGATGCTGTCATCGCCTGCTGTGATCCGAACCACTCAGTCGATTGGCTCCTTGGGGCAGAATGCCTTTGGCAACATTGTGACCTTTTTTGAGTCTCAGGAATGGATTGAGAGGCTTGTCTTCACAGACTATCGAGAAATCAAAACGGGGCGGCTGCTCTATTGCCCATCGTTTGCTGTGGGGGGCTTTGCCCTTGGCGGGCTGTGGCGTGGCTGCATCGCTTTCATGAAGTCAACGGAAGAATGGTCGGGCTGGAGTGATGCCAGGGGCAAAGAAGTGATTGAGGCGGGCCTCGATGCAGCTTCTATTCGCCGCAGCATCAGCCAGTGTGGGCGCCACCTTCAAGAACATGCCAAAGGTTTGCAAGCACGAGAATGGGGAGAAAATGATTCCAACGACCGAAAGGAAAAAAAGGCAGCACAGAGCCCGAAGCAGGCCTTTTGCAAGGTTTCGGGGCGCTCGTGCTTGAATGCGTGTAGCAATGCAGTGATTCCCCTGTTCAAAAGTGTTTGGCAACCTGAGTTTTACCGCTGCCTGGCACTCCAGTCTTCCACCACCGAGCGCGAACAAAACTGCATTTTGAAACATGGTTCAAGCCGCACCAACGCCGGCCGCGAGCTACGGCTCAAGACGGTGTTTTGACGTGTTTGGCCGCGACACAGCCATAAATACAAATTGCGGATAGCCGCAAAAACGAGGATAACTTGGCTTGAGCATGCCCTTGACCCTCGTCAGCTGTGGTACCCTAAAGGTGACGTCAACTTCTGAGTAACGCATTAGCGTGAGCTCTGTTACCCGATGACTTCTGATTGAGGTGTGTATGCCACAGCAGGACATGAAAAACGTGCTTGTTGTTGAAGACCAAGAAAGTTTACGGGAGCTTCTCGTTTTTGAGCTTGAACTTGAAGGTTTTCATGCTCTTGAAGCGGAAAACGGTCAAGCTGCACTGGAGATCATTGAAGCAGGAGCCATAGACTGTGTAGTTTCCGATGTCCGCATGCCCGTGCTTGATGGCATTGGAATGGTTCGGGCGCTCAGGGAGCGGCGGGAGGCGAGCTTTCATGAAGTTCCCGTTGTCGTGATTTCGGCGTTTTCGGATTACGAGAGATCTTTTGTTTATGCTTCGGGCGTCAACGCTTTTTTGCCGAAGCCATATGATCAACAAGTGTTGGTTCAATCTATTCGACACTGCTGTTTGCCAAAGGTGGACAGGTGGCTGTGCGCGCCAACAATTTCAGAAGATCTCTCGGTATTGAAGGGTTCGTTTCAGCAGCTCTCCACCGAGATGCAGTTGAATCACGTTCAACTTGGAACTGGCGGAATTTTCGTTCCTTTAAAGGGAAAGAGCTATGCAGCCAAAGACTATGTTCGCGTTGATTTGAGTTTCGAGACAGGTGTGCTTTCGGAGTTGAGGTGCCTGGCACGAGTGCTCTGGCAGCGTGGGAGCGATCACGATGGCTGCGCAGCGGGGCTGGGTCTTGAGCTTTGTGGGGTGACAAGAAAAGATGCAGAACTGTTTGTTTCCTTGAGTGAGTCCACGACAGCCTATTTGCCTGAAGGTAGGCTGGAAGGGGCTCAAAGTCTAACCGCTTGATTGAAGAGTCGCCTATGTTCTGTGTCGAAGACCCATCTGAGATTTCAGTTGTTGTTGTTGAAAAAGCCTCTTCTGTGCGGCAGCTGATTTTTGATGTTTTGAGGACTCTTGGAGTCCAACACATCATCCAGTTTTCAACGGCCAAAGAACTCCTGGGCTATCTTGAGGTCGAAGATCCCAACTGGGTTATCCTTCCCGCAATGATAGACGATGAGATCAATGCACTCCAAGTTTTGAAGCTGATCTGTGGGGAGCCCCGGCTGAAGAGTGTTCGCTGCACTTTGGCTGTGGATGAGGAAGAGGAGTCGTTCCTTTTGCCAACGGCTTTTGAGCTCGGGCTTATGTCTTTCCACCAACGCTCCTTTTATAGGGCCGATGTTGAAAGTGCTGTTGAGGATCTTTTCACGATCGCCCGGCTGAAAGACTGGAATGCTGTGCAAATCTCCGCTGAGTACCTCCGCAGACTTCTTGACGATCTGAGTCTGAGGCACGAGAGAGTTATCTTTGAGAAGACGCTCCTGCGGTATTATCCGGGCTCTTCCCGACAGCTGATCTCTCTCGCAGAAGCACAGTTTCTTTCGGGTAAAAAAACTGAGGCGCTGGGCATTCTTGCGCAATTGAAGATCATAGAACCAAAGTCTGAGTCAGCGGCAAAAAGACTTGTGAACAAACACTGCAAGGCGGGCGAAGATCAGAGTTTGTCGAACAATCCGTACAATGTCTTCGGGCTGAAAACGGTGGTTTTGATTGATCCCGACTCCGATATGCTCCAGTTCATGGCTGAACTGTTTGAAAGTGTGGGAGTTAAAGAAACCCTTTCTTTTGAAGGTGGAGATGAGGCTTGGTCTTGGCTTTCCGAAAACCCGGAGCCGGATCTGATTGTGCAAGAATGGCGGATCACTGGAGTGACTGGACCTCTGCTGATTCAAAGAATCAGAGGCGCTGGCTTGCTGCAGGTTCCTATTCTTGTGACAAGCTCTCTGATGGAGCAAGCAGACATCCCTCTCGCTTTAGAAATGGGAATCGACCACGTGATCAACAAGCCCTTTGAGGCCAGCGATTTCCTGCGCTCCGTTGTTTGGGTTTTGCAGCAGAAAGCTTTGCCAACGGAAGCGCGTACTTTTGAAACCAAAATAAGACGCTGTATTGATTCTGGAAAGAAGGAGGAAGCGCTCCGGCTTCTCGGGCTTGTGCAGGAGGATCCGCGAATTCCGGAACAGAAGAAAGATCTGATGCATGCAGAAGTGTGCTACGCCCACGGAGAGCTTCCCGAGGCGAGGCGGCTTTGTTCAGAAGCGCTGAGTTCTGCTGAGAGTGACGTCAATGGGCTTAACCTGCTCGCAAAAATTCTGATCGAGTACAAGGATTTTGAGTCTGCGGCTGTTGCTCTGGAGCAGGCTCAGAAGCTTTGCCCCATGAACGTGTCAAGACTTGTGAAAATGGCCGAAGTGAACATGGAGATGGGGAACCTCGAGGGCGCCTCGGAACATATTCGAGTGGCGGAGGGGCTCGACTCCGGATCTCCAGTTGTTCAAGAGGCAAAGTGTCGGGTTGCGGTGGAATCGGGAGACGTCGACACTGCTCGCGAGATTTTTGTGGCTCTTGATTGTTGTGCTCATGTGGTTTCGCAAATGAACATCAGAGCTATTGCTCTGGCGAGAACGGGGCGCTTCGAAAAGGGAATCGAGCTTTATGAGCAGACTCTGGCATCTTTGCCAAAGCGAATGGTCAAGGAGCGCCATGCGGTGTACTACAATCTGGCGCTGGCGCAGGCACGGTATGGAAATTATGATGAGGCCTTAGTTGCTCTAAAAGAAGTTGAGGGAAATTTGGGCCGGGTTGAAGTCAAGAGCCGTTCCCTCGAACGTAAGATTGAAGCGAGCCAAAGAAGTGGCACACGACTCAAGTTCAATGAAAGCTCTCACCAGGAAGCTCTCAGTAACCATGGGGAAAACCCTTCGGGAGAGTATCAAAGAAGAACGGAGTTGGTGATCTCGAGTCTTGAAACGCGGCCTGGGGAGCTGTGTTGTTACAAGATCTTTATCCAACACGACTTTGAAACCGAGAGGTGTTCAGGGCTTTTGGAAAAGCTTCCTCATTTCAAGACCAGGAAAGGGCTCGTGAAGGCCTCTTAGAACTGGCCCTCTCAATTGGTGCTGAGGTGTCTCTCACCCAACCGCACACCCTCCAGAAAGCGAACAGCGTAGGTCAGCCAAACGGAATTTCCGATTGAGGAACACGGTTGCGGAGCACCCCGCGCTTGAGTCCATTTTTTCCAGAAAGATAGTAGCGACCACAAAGACAGCCCCCCGGCTGCAGGTGGCAGCCCTCGCCAGAGGGCTGTGTGTCGAGATCTCTCAAGCTGAGGGAAGTCTCACTTTTTCCTTTTTCTGAGCCCGAGCGCAGTTCGGCTGCCGCAGTGCAGATCTTTTCACTGAGATAGTTCACAAAATCTTCATCGCAATTGAGATTGGGCACGCGCTCAAAGCGCTCCAACCCTTCCTCTTGGGCTATTTCGGCAAATTCAATATCGATCTCGTGTTGCGTTTCGATGTGATCCGACACAAAGGCCAGAGGCCAGACCAGCACCTCACTGATTCCCGCGGCGGCACAACGGCGGATCACATCGCGTGTGTCGGGTTTCATCCACTTCACTGGCCCCACCGCACTTTGCCACGCCAGTGTCCAGTGCTTGCCTTCGGTGAGACCCAGCTGACGCAAAGTTTGGCGGCTGGTTTCGTAGATCTGGCTGCGATAGGGATCTCCCTCAGCAATGTAGGAAAGGGGGAGGTTGTGAGCGCTCACAATGAGATGACGCTTCCCAGGTTGGAGATTGTTCCATGCTTGTTCTAACCGTTTGGCCCAAAGGAGGTGAAACTGTGGATCGTCGCCGTAGCGGGCGAAACTGCGGAGCTTGAGAGCGGCAAAGCGGGGGTCGTTGCGCCGCAATAAGGCAATCTCTCGCAGCGAAGTTCCTGTGGTCGCCCTTGAGCAGTGTGGGTATTGGGTCAGGAGCCAAACTTCCTCAGCACCTCTTTCAAGAGCTTTTTCAAGGCCCGTGGCCGCCCTTGGCTCTGAATAACGCATGAGTGGCCCCATGTGCACGATTTCAAAAGCCGTCAACCTCTCTTTGACTTGTTTTTCCACCCGAGCACAGAGAGCCTCTGTGGTGCTCAGCTGAGGTGAGCCACCACCAATCTCATCGTACTTTTGTGCCACCGCGCCCGATCGTTTACGGACAATTTTTTCAGCCACAAAGTTCTGCAGCAACCCAGGGAAGGGGAGGTCCAACAAGTCGTTGTCTTGAAAGAGCTCAGTGAGAAACTCGGGCACTTCAGAAGAAAGGCCAGGGCCCCCCATGTTGTAGAAAAACACCGCCACTTTTTGTTTTGCCTGCACGCTCACCCCAACCTTAGCTCAATGGAGGAAAAGCTCACCATAACGTGCCTCAAACAGAATGAAAACCAAGAGATGGGTGAGACCCACAATTGAGTTGCCCGCGAGTTGCCGCGAGTTGTCCGCCGTCTCTGAGATCTCAATGGGCCGGCGGAAAGTTCGAATATCGAGAATTTGCCGTGAGGGCATCGAGGAAGCGAGTGGCCTTTTCATAATGGGGGTTGAGCCGTTTCACTTCTGTGAGAATGGAGATGACCTGTTCGATGCGGTTGAGGTGAAAAAGAGCAACCGCGGCATTGTACAAAATCAGGTGCTTGAGGCGGGGGGTTTGAAGCGAAGTGAGAGCGGAAAGATAGAGATCCACAGCCACCTCATACTGACCCTTCTTTGCAACAGAAATGGCGCAATTGTTGAAAAAGCTCGCGGCTTCGTCTTCCGAAAGGGCCTCGTAGAGGAGCTCCCGGGCTGCGTCAAAGTCTCCCTCACTCAGGGCCACTTTGCTCTCGCCTTTAATAGCTTCAGGGTGGCCGGGATCCACCGTGGCTGCTTTGTTGAAGAATTTGCGGGCCATTTCGAGATCGTCTTTGCCAAAAAAGGCCTCTCCGAGCAAGACCAGTCTGTCGGGGTGATCGGGGCTGAGGCGGTCGGCGCCCATCAGGGTTTCTTCGGCTCTCTCATAGTCGCCCTCCTTCAGAAAGGCTCGGGAGCGGAGATTCATGGCGCGCACATTGTTGGGGTCGCTGCGCAGCAACTCGTTGGCAATGGAGTGGGCCTGAATGAATCGCTCCTGACGCACACAAAGATGACCAAATTCAATCTGCACTCCGGCATGGTGAGGAAATCTTGAAACGGCTCTTTGGATCTGTTGGTCGATTTCGTCTTGTGAGTAGTTTTTTCGCATGGCTTGGCGGATCTCTGCCAAAGCCGTGGTGGCCGGAGAGGCATTCTTTGCGGCAAAGAGAGCTCGTTTCACGCGCGACAGGAACTGGCGTTCCCCACTGGATCTGAGAATCAGCGACTGCACGCCATAGTCGTTGGCCTGAGCCGTGCTTGTTTCGTCGATGTGCTCCACAATTCCCACCCGAATCAGATTGGCAAACTCTTCGAGCCTTGCGAGGGAAAGTTGGAGTTGGCGGCATTGGGTCGGATCGGTGCAACTCCAGTCGTGCACAAACAAGCGGGGCAACCACTCTGCCAAGCAGGGTGTGACCTCTTGGGTGGAGTCTACGAAGCGAACCGTGAGACCCTCCGCTTTGAGGCCTGCGCTCATTTGCTTGCGGTGCTTTCCCTCATTGGTGAGGATCAACACGCGATCGTCGCGCAGTTGGGTTGCTTGACTCATAGACTCTCGGCCCCCTCGTCTCTTCTCAGAAGGGATCGGCTGACGGGCAGTGGGAATTGACAAAATTTTTATGGCGGTGAAAAACTCCAGATAAGTGAAAGAGTAACAGTGTGTTGGGGCTTGGGTCTTGGTCTCAGAGCTGCAGTCGCTCACTGTGGGTGGTTTTGGTGCGAAAGTGGTGGTGGCGCACAGCACTCACCGATCTGGTCTCCATGTCGATGCCCTCAACATGGAGTCTGAGCCGCACATACATGTGGTGTTTCAGGTCGGTGTGGGTGAGGTGCCGGTTTTGGGTTCGAAAAAGCTGTTCCACCAAGGTATGGCTTTGCCCGCGGAGGTAGTCTCCCACTCCTTTTGAAGAGACACTTCCCACAGAAACCTCCCATGCAGCGTGTTGGCCCCGCCGTTCGCAGCGCCCCACATATTGGTTGTGGGAATCGCCGCTGATCACCAAACTCTTGCCCTGCTCCTGCATGAGAGCCATCAACCATTCTCTTTCAGTGGGAAACCCATCCCAGGCGTCGAGAGTGAAGGAAAGCTCTGTTCCTTTACCACTGGCTTGAAAGGGGCCTGGGAGCTCACCCACGAAGGGGTCGAACACTTCTCGAGGGAGGTGCAGCACTCTCAAGGGCATCATGACCACTGGAGAGGCCACGAGGCAGTTCCTTCCCGAGCTCAAGCCCTGCATCTGTTCTTCGAGCCAACTTTTTTGTTCTCCGCCCAGCATGGTGTGTCCGGGTGCCAGCGCCTCGTCGCAAAGGGGCGCGATCAAGCTGCGGGAACAGGGGTGGGGGTTGCGAAATTGCCGACTGTCGAGGGTGTGGAGCACACTGTGGCTGCCAAAAACAAAGCTCCGGTGATGAGGCTCTAACCAAGCCGAAGGAGGCTTCTCTCCGAGCCGACTTCCGCCACTGGCAAGGGCTCCCACACGAGTGGGCATGAACTCGTGATAAGCCTGCATTGCGGCTTGGCGTCGATGGTGGTTTGTCTCGCGATGATAATTGTCGACGACTTCGTGATCGTCGGGCAGGTAAATCCATGTCTTGCGACGTCGTGCCTCTTGATAGTTGGTGTCACCCAGGTAAAGGCGGTGCTTCTCGCGATAATCGTTCAAGCTGAGCGCTTCGCCGCCTCCCACCGTGTCGTGCCGCACCGACAAAAGTGACGTCGAGCCCCGTTCATAGATAGCGTCTCCCAGGTGAACACAGAACTCCACATGAGAATCTCTGGCGAGGCTCTGCAGCACGTTGTAGTAACCACTGGTGAAGTCCATGCAGGAGATGTAGGCCAAACCTATGGGCCTAGGGTCGGCCTCATGGGGAAGGGTACGGGCCACTCCCAATGGGCTCTGCCACTCATTGGCAACCTGAAACTGAAAGCAGAGAGTGGAGCCAGGGTTGAGGTTGCCGCACACCACCTTGATGGCGCCGGCGCCATTCACGCAAGATGGTCCATCAAAAAACTCAGAGAGTGACAGGGTGTCCGGAGAAGACCCCAGCCACAGTTCGAGAGTGCTGCCACGCAAATGGGGAGGAATGTCCGCCCATAACACCACGCTTTCCGCGCTGGGATCACCGGAACACACCCCCGCAAGAGACGTGTCTGGGTCAACAGAGACAGCTGGCCCCGTTTTCGCAAAGGAACGCCCAGCCACAGCAAGGCTCGTGATGATGGGAAAAGACGAGATCAGTGTGCGGCGCTTCATGGGCATGGGGCTCTCCTGGTCGGGTTTGGATGAGCCCAGTTTTTAGGAAAAAGGAACCGGCGCCAATTGGTGGCTGTAACAATTTCGTGTTTCTTATGAAAACGCTGCGCAAGCGAGGCCAGATTGACGAGACACGATGGTTATCGAGCGTTCTCGAATTCGATGTAACTGGCGTTGAGTCTTCCTTCCATCGCGCGCTGCACAAATTCGAGGGCCGACATGCCCTCGACTCTCTGGGTGGCGGGATCCACAGGAGGTATGAAATAAACATGATTGGTGCTTTGCTTGATCCACACGTGGCAGTTGCTTGGCAAAGAAACGTTTGCCAAGCCGTTGGGGGCAAAAACATCTTTGTCGTGGCTAAAGGGGTTGGAGCTGCCAAAAAGTGCCGACATGGCAAAGTCGTGCGAAGACTGAAGAATGGCAATGTTCCAGGCCGATCTCCTGCGACAAAACTCGGGCATGAATTGGGCCAGGTTGCCGTCGTCGCGATCAACATCCACACCCGTGTCTTGAAGTCTTGTGGCGATGTCCAAGTACAGCGGATCGCTGAGCTTGTGCCAGATGCGGTCGCCAAAGTGGAGACCAGGGGCGTCCATGATTGCCGTCAAACGACTGCCCACAGGCAATGTCTCTTCCACAAGGGGCAACATGGCCAATTGGGCAATGGCGCCAGCTGAGCTGCCCACCACAGTCGTCTCTTCAACCTGATCAAAATCTAAGAGACCTTGGTCACGCAGGTGTGTCAGGGCCTTTTGGGAGTTGCTGTAGCCCGTGTGATGCATGATCTTTTTGCCGTAGCGTGCCCTATGATCGCCAAAGAACCCGTCTCCAGTGCAATAGGGGAAGTAAAGCACTGTGTTTTCTGCTACCTGAGGAGAAAAAGCTCTGGGCTCCCAGTATCTGCCGGTGAGAAGCATCTGATCTTCAATGCCCTGGGGGAGGGCACGAAAGTTGGGACCATAGCAGGTGCTGCGGTTCCAGCAGGCTCCGCCAAACATGAACTCTATGAACAGGCGGTCCGTTCTGCCGGGGCGAATCTTAACGGAGTAAGGCCGGCCGTCGCCGCATTGCGCCCCGGGAATAGGGACTTCAATGAAATCGCTGACTTCATTAGCAAAGACGAGCTTTTGGCTTGAGAAAAAGAAGAAGATCACAAAGAAAAATGGGGTGAAAAAGCGCATGTGTTGAGTCCTTCGAACAATTGAAAACGGAGCAGGCGTAGCACACACAGTCAGCTGCCTCAACGAGTGTTGGGCTTTTGTAAGTTTTCCTGCAAATGGGCATTTTCTCGCTCTTTGAGAAAGCGGCGTGCGGCGTC
>JANQPW010000248.1 GCA_028285285.1 Silvanigrellales bacterium | reverse complement strand
AACGCCGCAGAAACGGCTCAGCAACCAGCAACGAAAATGGCAAGGTTTTCCTTTCCCCCACTCACGGAGGCGTGCGCAACTTCATTGCGCAACTGGCTGCAGAAGCAGCTGCCGAGCTGGGTCTCTCCGAAATTGCGCTCGATCGCATGAGATGGACACGCGCAGGCCGTTACGGAAGAGAGTTTGGGTATGAACGATCCACAAGTGAGTCTTATCGAGCGCGATATGGCGTCAATCCTCCACAAAACTATGACGATCCCACTTGGGTTCGATTTCGCGAAGAAGCTCTCAATGGCCTTATGGACGAGGTTTCTCGTCGGATCCGTGCCGCGCGCCCCGGAATCACTGTGAGCGCAACACCCGTGGGTCACTATGGAATCGCCCAACACATGCAACGATGGAGCACGTGGCTGCAACGGCGTCTTGTGGACAGAGTCTACATTCAGGCCTACGCCGACTCGGCGAGCGGGTTTCGGCAACAGGCACGGCTCCTCTATCAGGAGGCAGCCAGTGTGGGGCGTCAAGGTTCTGTGGGATTCATTCTCAAGGCGTCTAATCTCAACGACTCCGCCAGAGTGAGGGCGGATGTCCGTGAAAGCCGTAGCCTCGGCATCCGCAACCTCTCACTCTGGGCCTACAAGAGGCAGGGAAACAAAAACGTCATTGAAGACAACTTTGGTGACTTTTAAAAGCCTCTCCATTGTCACTCGCCGGGGGTCACAACCATTGAGATGTGGTTCCCAAACACACCGTCTTTGAGGTTCGGATCGCAGCTGTTACCGGTCTGGTAAGATTTATTTTGCTGGCTGAGCTCCAAGATCTGCAAAAATTTGTCCTGAACCTCTTTCGAGGGAGTGAACACCGGGGTGCCTCTTTGGCTCAACTTGCCAAGCTTCAACATGGCCCTGCGGTCGAGGAGGTTTTTGCCGGCAGCCGCGGCTGAAGCACCGGAAAGGACTCCCAAATAGAGGGGCCCCGCAACGCCTGCGGCGAAGCCGTGCACGCCCGCGTCTCTTCCAAGGTCGAGTTCTCTCTTTTTGTTTTTTGGATTGTTGTGATAGTCATTGATTTCAGCCGAGTAGGCCGTCACGGTCGCGCTCCCAATGGCAAGACTCTGGTAAGCTACCAAGCCCAAAGCTCCAGCAGAAAGAGACATACTGAACAGCGTGCCGGTTGCAAACGAGGCCACACCCGTTGCCACCGATTTACCGGCCGCCTTGGCAGCAGCTCTTGCTTTCTCTTGAGCCGCTTTCCACTCCTCTTTGTGGATTTTGCTTGCCAGAACCTGCTGAGGAGTCAGAAGAGTCAACTCTCCTGCTTGATCTTGGCGGTAGTAGCACTCAAAAATGTTGTCCACTTTTGGGCTCGTCACCATGTGTGACACGGCGAAGATGACGCTTCCGTCATCTGTGCCAATGTCCTTTGTGACAGACTGTCCACTTTTGACTGCGCCGTCAACGCAACCCACCGCTCCTGACAATGAAACAATCACGGCCACGGCGGCACAAAAAACTCTTTTTCCAATCATCATCTGCACTTTCCTTTTCTTCGACAGCTTCCTGTGATCATCAGTGAACGTGATGCAAAATTCAGACCAGCGCCTTGCGACACTTTGCAATCCTGGCGGCGGTGGCGTATTTCTTTCAGCTGTGTTGAAACATTGAAGGAAAGGGCCGTAACTCATGAACACACCAACTAAAATAGCCACCGGAGCTACGGTGGCTCTTGTGGCCGTCGCAGCCTTCTCTTTGCTCAGAAATCAGCAAGAACAAACAGATTCAACAAGCGATCAATCTCCGGAAATGAACTCCTCAACGTCGACCTCAACAAAGGGAGATCGGGTCTTGGCAAAGGGTCGTGTGGTGGCCATTGGCCATGGAGCGGACATGGCACGCCAAATCAGAACCGTTTTTGTGATTTTAAGAGGAGACAAGCCTGGCCCCCCTTACGCAGTTAAAAAGCTCAAAAACACTGCTGGTGAAAACAGCCTCGACTTCGAGCTCACCGCCGCCGACGTGATGATCCCGGGCCGTCCGGAACCTGCAAACCCCGTGCTAAAAATTCGCTACGACAGTGACACGAACCCGACCACCGAACTGCCCACTGATGTTGTTGGGGAGATCAAATCTTTTCAGATTGGCGACGTTGGCCTCAAAGTCGAGGCCGACCTCGTGTCCAATCGGAAAAAGGACTCCCTGTGACACAGTGGTGGAGCAAAGATTGGGGGCAGAGTTCCCATTTAGGGTCTCCTCAGAGCGCAGCCCAGTCCACGGCATGTTTCTCTGGAGAAGCTTTTTGGGAGAGTTCAAACGAGGCCTTTCGCCTCCTCGTCACAACAAAGGAACAGCGGGTGGAGGTTTGGCTTTGGAAGAGCATGGATCTCCCCACTCCCCGTCAACTCCGCTCGGTTTTGCCAACAACTGGCAAAGAGGTGCCACAGGCTTTGCAACACTGGAGTTTTGACGAGCGAGCTGCGCTGCCTCTGCAGACCGTTTCTGTAGCAAAGCCCTGGGGCGAAGAGGTTTGGCACAGTGGCGTTGAGTCGCGAGGGGTCTGCAGCATTGGCTTTCCTCCAGAGCAAGGGGGAAGCATGCCCCTTCCGCTCTTCGAGCTGGCAAGCGGCATGGCTTCTACAGAGCCCAACTCGTGCCTCCCTCTTGTGAAAGAACTCGTTCCCCTTGACGTCCCCTTCTATGGCGAGCTCTACACCGAACTGCATGAGGTCAAGTCTGAGGTTTACGTCGTTTCAGGGCTCGGAATAAAAAGCTGCCCAACGGGGCACGGGGCCGTCAAGCTCGGTCTGAGCGGCAGGGAAGGTTTGACTTTCGCTCAGAGGAAAAAGGAGATTCGTGAAAATCTGCTCGAGTTTGAAAAGATCCGAAGAGAAGTCGACCAAAACTTGGAACAAACCGGTTTTGACTTTTCGCGCGTGGGTCCCGATCGGGTGAGCGCTCTTGTAGAAGCAAAAGCCTCACTTTCTCCGGAGCTCGTTACACAAGAAGTTCAACTCTACAAGCAAGTTTCTCAGTTTTATACTTTTCATGAACTCTCCCTCGGAGATGTTGTTCGGGTGCCCACACACACTCCGCACGCCCTTCAGCCCGGAGTGCGGGTTGTGGAGTTTCAAACGCCTCACTATGAGAGAAAAATCCTCAGCTCCAACCAGAAGGTTTTGACCCAAGAACGATGGGATGTTGAGGAAGCGGTTGAATTGCTGGACGTGTCTGCCCAAGATCCGCAAAACTGGGTTGATCGCAAACCAGCTAGCCTGTCTTTCGCACGCATCAGGGCCGTGGACTTCAAAGATCTTCAGGTCGACTCGCTGCAATGGCCAAAGGAGAGCAGCAAAGAATTCGCTGATTTCCCAGAGTCTCAGACTGCGCGGCTTTTGTTCATCCTTGAAGGGTCTCTGCACTGCATTTGCGAAGGGATCCAAACAGAACTCAGAAAAGGCAACTGCTACCTGACCCCCCACCTTCCCTTTCGGCTGCGGCCGGAGCGCTCGGAACCCTGCTCTGCTCTCGTGGGAAGCCGAGCCCTGCTTTAAATTGGTGTCGTCTTAGGAACGATTTCTTGTTTTCTTCTGAAGACTGGCTTTGATTTTGCAAGCCTCCCCCAAGGAGGCGGTGAAATGCGCAGACTACTTATTTTTTTTCCAGTGATTTTGGCCATTCTGGGGTATTACGCCTCATGCCGCGGCGGAGAATCTCTCGACAGCGGCAATGACTTGAACATTCGTGGTGGTACTGATTCGTGGTCGAACAACACCCGAGTGTCACAGTCAACTGTGGGGCTTGGCTCCACACGCCGCTCATCAATTTGGTGCTCTGGCACTCTCATTGCCCAAAACTGGGTTGTTACTGCAGCTCATTGCTTTATGCACGGAAACCCCACACACGTTTACTTTGGGACACAGGGGCCCAGCCGAAAAGTTGTTGGTCAGCCCATTAAGCACGAACGGTTCAATGCCAACAATATGTTTGATTTTGCTGCAACGGCAGATGCTTTCGACATTGCACTTGTAAAAATAGCGGGAGGTGCCCCCACTGGGTACCGACCGATTCGCGTTGCAGGAAACGACACCTCCATCGGCCCTGGGGAGCAACTCACAGTTGCAGGTTTTGGCGAGAAGCACTCTTCCGCAGACATGGTTGGCCTTCTGCGGTACACCACCATGCGGTGCACCGTCTGTCGCACGAACGCCCTCCACATGAACCTACAATCAACCCCAGGCAACGGCGCTTGCCCGGGAGACTCGGGCGGCCCAGCCTTCAAAAAAAGCGGTCGTGACTCTGCAAATGGCATCTATGCCCTTGTGGGTGTGCTCCACCGCGGCACTTGTTCCGTGGGAAACGCGTCTTATCTCAACGTGCGGCGTTTCAAAAACTGGATGTACTGCCAGGCTGGGTTCAGCTTTGACACCCAACGTCGCCTTTCCCCGGCAGAGCGGTATCGTGCCTGCGTCAATGACTCCACCACACCCTGAATTGAAAAGATGAACTTGGGAAGAGTTTCAAAACAACGGCGAATAGCCGAGGATCTTTCCTCTGATCCCACCCTTTGAAACGCAGTCTGCCCCTGGGAAAATGACCTCATAGGTCACCGAAAGCACACCTTGGGAGTCTGTCGACTCAAACTCACAAAGGTGCACACCCCAGTAGTCGCCATCGATGCCGGGGTTCTCGTTCAACCAACCCACCGTGCCAACCAAAGTTTGATTCTGACAAGCAACATCGTTGTCAAGAAAAATGGTCTGGCTAACTGGGTCGAAGCATTTCACAATCTCAGAGCGCCCGTCTCCTGCAGACTCATGCACCTTAATGGAGGGATCTTTTGCTTCATCAACGGCTGTGTACGAAAAATCAACCTTGTTCATGGAGTCGATCACCAGGTATAGAGAAACATATCCAAGATCTGTGCTGGGAACTTCAGGGTTTGAAGAGTCGCTCGGCTTTGGGTTGAGGCCGGCTTGAGCCGTTTGCGACGGAACAGCTCCGATGACTTCTTTCGTTTCGTTGTCAACAACTTGAATGCTTCCAGGTTGGCGTTTGGAAGCATTCTCAGAACTGTTCGTTCCGCTTTCACGTTCCTTCACCGAACGAAGGGCATCCTCTATTGTGCTGGCCGATCCACTCTGCCCCTCTTTCGACACAGTTCCAGAGCTGGGCTCTCCTCCAACGACAGCGCCATCTGTTCGCTCCGTGGAGCACGCACTCACGAGCGTCATAGAGGCAAAGAGCAACACAGCCGCAGAGCGAAGAGCCCCGTGAACGGGGCCACCTGAAACGGGGCGAAGACGCAATGCCTTGTCTTTCTTTAGAAGAACCATACACTCCTGCCTCTTTGACCCTACTCTTTTCGGCAAGCCTCAGCCTCAACTTCAAGATCGGTAAAAAGCTATGCTATCTTCATAGCTTGCTAGAGGCGGCAGCACCGCATGTTTTGGCGACCACGGCAGTCGGCGGTGCAGCTGTTTCGGCAACCGCCTTTCTTGGTGCAGATCGAACGGCAGTTCCAAGCACAGAGGTTGGGGTTCAAATAAACGGCAAAGGAGCCCGCGGGACAGGTTCCTTCCGAAGAAACACTGGTGCAGGCCGAGCCGGGCACTTTGCACTGAACATTTCCGGTGCTGGCGTTAAAACCGACCTGAATTTGCCCAGGAGGGCACTGCGCCTGGGCAGAGGTCAGCTCCAAGCATCTGGCATTTCCATCTCTAAGCCAACCCGTTTGAATGGCGTTGGAACCACAACCTCTTCTGCAGATGGGTGTGCTGTTTGGGTTGAAACCGACGAAAATCTCATCGCGGCCACAATAGTTTGTGATGGGCCGGCAGGCGTTAACAATGTTACCAGCCGGATCGCGTGTTCTCCCTCCTGTGCCCTCATAACCTTCCGAGCATTTGGGATCACAAATGGATCTTCCGGAAGCATCGCGGCCGATTTCCGCGTTGCCAACTGGGCACCGGGTCTCATCTCGCGCCTCTGAACGGCGCGTGTCGAGCACAACAAACCCTGAAAGGGTCTGAAGCCTCTGGTCTCCCAGCCCCCGCACTTTGTAGGCCGCAGAACCCTGCTCAATACGGTAGGTGAATTCGATATAGGAAGCTGTGTCGCAAGAGGAAGCCGATCCGGTGCAGTAGGGCCGCGCCACAACCCAGGCCACGATGGGGCAGGCCTCAGAGTGGTTGTTGCCGCACGCTCCTCTGGGGCCCGAGCGTGCGCCTCGCGGCGTGTAGGGCACCCCATTATTGAGCGATTCTCCGGCCATGGCCACTCCGGAGCGATTGAAAATGCGAAACCCATAAGTGGCGTTGGGAGTGCACGTTCGCCCATCATTTGGAACAATGCAGTCTCGTGTTCTGGCGTTGATTGCGGGAGCGTGAGTGACCGCAGATGCGCGAACAGTTTCAAAGTCAGACAAAAGCGACCGAATCCGTGCTTCGAGCTGGCTGCGACTACCCACGGCATCCATAGCTTGCATGTTCTTATTCATATTGGCTACAAAACTGGAGATACCCAACGTGAGCCCGGAAAAGATCACGAGCGCAGCCGACACTTCCAAAATGTTGAAACCCGCTTGCCCACGGCTCTTGTGACCAGACAAGAAGAGTTTCTTCATGAGTTTGAAAACAATGGAGATGACGTTCACCCAATCACCCAGCGTTGAATTAAAATCCTCCGGCTCACCAGGGTCATCGGCATTTAGCCCAACAAATTGAGTTTTCAAGATAAGTCACTCATTCGATTTGCCTTTCAGTGGGGCCGGGGTGCGGTTGCCCGCTTTGGTCACTTGCAACGCCGCATTTTTGTCAACAAAAACAGCGATATTTCCAGCTCTTCGAGCAGTGGGGTTCAGCTTTCCACCCAACTAACCGACCAAAGAAGCAGAGCTGCCATTCGTTTTTTGAGGAGGAAATTGCCATCGGCGCGCTTGCCCAAGCCACAATCATGGGAATTTTGCTGTCTGCTGGAGCCGGCATATACGGCACCATTGGGCAGTCCGCTTCGAAACAACGAGCCATTGCCGGCGTGTTGACGGGCCGCACTGTGATTTTCAACCACTTCCGACAGCTCTTTAACTCTCCAAACTACATCATTGAACAAACGTTCCGCTCAAGCAATGCAGCATTGTCTCAGTGCATCACCCCAAATGATGGACCCACGGGGCAGGCGTCGCGGAACTGTCGAACCACCTCACTCAACCCGGCCGTTCCCGGAACAGGGATGGATCTCACTTTTTCAGGACGCTCGGTTTCGGGTCGCAGCCTTGCCACGGCCATTCCCTATTCTTTCAGCGGAAGTCGTATCGACCGATCGGGTCGAACCTGCGGGCTCACAGCAACCAAACAATGCCCTTGGCTGGTGTGGACCACTTTTAAAGCCACGTGCCCGGCCAACGCACCAACCTGCGATCAGGCGCGATTCATTGAATTTAGGGTACACCTCGTGTCAGCTAACGACACAGATGGCCGCCCCTTTAATATTCCCGGGCTTGCCAGACAAAGGCTCCCAGACGAGCCGCTGAGCTTTTCAATTGATGTTGTGAACTTTTTCGAAGCTCGGCGTATGAGATGCCCTCCGGGACTCAAACTGATGGGGCGTGACAAACGAGGATCGTTCATTTGCTCAACAGCATGTTCTCAGGGCTGGGAGCCCACTGGTGCTCGAATCACTTGGACCTCGGGCGCAAGCTCGCTGGGGTCTGCTGAAACGACCACGAGTCTTCCAGCCTGCCGACTGGTGAACCCCGCTTGCCCGCCAAGCCACCGCTACATGGGCGACCTTCCTGACGGAACCCCCGACTGCAGGGCAGAGTGCCTCGACGGCAACAGCATCCGCGTGGGCAACCCAGGTGCCCACCCCGGAAATCTCTCGCGTCATGTTTGCCGGCCTCTGAACAACACAGCAAACAATTGCCAGGCCGGTTACACAATGCAGGGCCTCGAC
>JANQPW010000247.1 GCA_028285285.1 Silvanigrellales bacterium | reverse complement strand
TGCGAAGGCCAAGATACTCGGGAGCCACCTCCTCTCCTGAAGACTTGGCTTTAAAGTCAATAAAGTGAATGAGCGCGTTGAGGGTGGCCACCTTTTCGCTGCGACTCAGTTGCTCGAAAGAGGAGTGATCAAAGGCTCCTTCGGCATCTTCTTCTCCCCGACGAAGGCTTGTCACGAGAGCTCTTTGCTCTTGTGAGCTCAGCTCATTGTAGGCCTCCTGAAAAACATGAAACTGAGAAGGCGCATAGCTCAGATCTTTGACCAGGCCTGGAGAATTCCATACCCGCCGGAGGGAATCTGTGGGCAGCACCCACGTGGGAAAACTGTCTGAGAGATGGAGCAGGGGGTCGGCTGTTTCCAAAACTTTGAGCATGAGGAAGGCACAGTTGTCGTCGAGGTAGTAGTAGTCAATTCGAAAAGGGCCCCACTCCCAGAGAGAGCGCAGCATGCGATCGATCTGCGCTTGATTGAGATTGAGCTCATACTCCCAGAGATCACGGGTCTCGAGGTGCACGTATTCCTGAATTTTTGCATAGTAGGGCATGGCCGCAAAGGCCCCGCGATGCCCGCCAAAAAGCCCCTTGAAGAGGTATTCTACGGGGCTGGCACCTTCAGCGCTAGCGCCAAAGTTGAAAATCATATCGAGGTAGGCTGCGTGGCGGTCGGTGGTGTCTTTGAAGCGCAAGAAAGTGTGTCCAAAGAGGGAACCCGGTCGGCTGGGATCGCTGGAAGCAAACACGAGCGAAACGGCATCGCCCCGAGCCCGGCTCAAAAAATCTTCAAATGCGGGGCACTTCCCTTCTAGAGCGCTGGAAGGAAACAGTTTGAGCTCCGTGACCGCGAAGTGAAAGCGAGCAGGGAAGCGGCAGCGGAGGGAGAGGTCGGCCTCGGTCAGTTGTTGTGAGGGGCCCCGTGAAGGTTCTCCTGTTTCGAGGGGGCGCTTCCCTTTCTCCTGATCGCCGGCATGTTCCTCCCGAAAGGCAAGGAGGGTTGCCCGTAGCTCTGCCTGCCAATTTTCCCGGCCGTGTGGGTGGAGGAAAAAACCGTTGTCGTCAATGAGGGAACGCTCGCGCCCCGCCCAGCCCCTGTGGCTCAAAATCAACGACTTCCAATGAGCAATCTGATTCTGGGTTAAGGCGGGGAGGCTCACCTCTATTGGTTGAGAAGGGGCTGCAAGAGCTCCATGTGCTGTGAAGAACGTCAACCCCACGGGAAGGCGGAGCAGCGGTGCACACAACAAAGAAAACGGGCTCTTTTTCGGGCGGAAGCGAAACACCAGAAGGTCCTAGACGCGCAGGCACTGTGCAGCAAGTGACTCGTTGGAGCGGATCAGACGAAGATATTCT
>JANQPW010000236.1 GCA_028285285.1 Silvanigrellales bacterium | reverse complement strand
GAGGGTTACCTCGAAAACGGCACAGCAACTGTGGAAGAGATCGGCTCCAGATTGAGAGCTACTGAACTCAACCCTGAAAACTTCAGGGATCATTTTATGATCTCCCTCAGCGTTTCGCGCCACGGCGTGTATTCCCACCGCATTCAAAACTACATACAACTGCGACACCGAGACGCCTGCAACGCGCAAAGAGGTGTCAATCTTGATTTCAGAGACTTTCGAAGCATTCTGAAATCAGAGACCTTGTTTGCCCGCTTTTGGCGATCACTTTTTGACGATGCCATGCCGGGCGTTGTCTTTTCTAACCCCCATTTAGTGAACTTGATGTCCCACTTTCTCAATGAAGGTCTGGGAAAATTTGTTGACTTAGGGACACAGCCTCAAAAGCCCGACACACAAATGAGGGTGCCATGAATGTCCAATCGATTGAGAGAGTTTTTACAGTACTTTTCTGACCACAAACCGGCGATCAAAAAGGCCACCCTGTTTTCTGTGGTCAACAAACTTTTCGACATCGCTCCCGAAGTGCTGATTGGTGTGGCTGTGGATATTGTGGTGCGCCGGGAGGCTTCCTTCGTGGCCCAGCTGGGTTTTGAAACACCCACCCAGCAGCTATTTTTTTTGGCGGTGCTGACCTTCATCATCTGGGTTTGCGAAAGTGTGTTCGAGTACCTTTACAGCATTGAGTGGCGCAACATCGCGCAGCGCATCCAACACCAGCTGCGCTTGCGGGCCTATGGGCACATTCAAAACATGGACATGATGGCACTGGAGAATGAAAACACAGGGCGTCTGCTGGCCATTTTGAACGACGACGTCAACCAGCTCGAGCGCTTTTTGAATCAGGGCTTGAGTCACATCGTGCAGATCTTCACGGCGGTGCTGGTGATCGGTTTGATTTTTTTGATCGTCTCACCACAAGTGGCCCTGTTTGCCATGGCTCCCATGCCTTTCATTTTGGCCGGTGCCTTTTACTTTCAAAGAAAGCTCGCACCACTCTATGCCAGAGTGCGTTCACAGGCAGGTGATATCAACTCACGTTTGTCAAACAACCTTTCAGGCATGTCTGTCGTGAAGAGCTACACTTCGGAAGACTTTGAGCTGGGTCGGCTTGAGCGCGATAGCCAGGCTTACCTCATCGCCAACCGAGACGCCATCCGCACCAGTTCTGCGTTTGTTCCCATTATCCGCATGGGGGTTCTTTTTGGTTTTATGGTGACTCTTTGCTACGGTGGGTTCTTAACCCTAGAGGGGCAACTGCCTGTGGGCAGTTACGGAATTTTGGTCTTTCTGACGCAGCGTCTGCTGTGGCCGCTCACCGACCTGGCCAATGTGTTCAATGATTACGAACGATCCATGGCATCTTTTTCTCGAGTGAAAAGCCTACTGGACACAAAGCCCCAAATTGTAGGGGGTACTTTGGGATCGGAACACATCCACGAAGGGGTTATCGCCTTTCAGAATCTGAGTTTTGCCTACCCAGGGCACCCCCCTTTGTTTCAGCACTTTTCCCTTTCGGTGCCCTCCGGAAAGATGACCGCCTTTGTGGGCACAACGGGTTCTGGAAAAACCACGTTGATCAAGATGCTCTTGCGTTTCGTCGATGCCCATGAGGGACAGATCTTGGTGGACGGGCAAGATGTGACGCAGTTTTCTTTGTCTGGGTTGCGTCAAGAGATCGGTTTGGTGAGCCAAGACGTGTTTCTTTTCCAAGGAAGCATTGCCGAAAACATCGCCTACGCAAAGCCGGGTGCATCCGACCATGACATTGAAAAAGCCGCTCGTGCTGCGGAAGCTCATGACTTCATCGTCTCGTTGCCACAGGGTTACGAGAGCCAGGTTGGGGAGAAGGGTGTCAAGCTTTCTGGAGGCCAACGTCAGCGCATC
>JANQPW010000225.1 GCA_028285285.1 Silvanigrellales bacterium | reverse complement strand
GAGGGTTCGAATCCCTCTCTCTCCGCCACAAGTTGAACTGAAGTTCAACTTGTGGCGAAAAGTGACCGCCGGCTACGTTAAAACCACTTCGCAGTTTTAACTCAGGTGCTTCCCTCAGCGCTCGCTACGCTCGACTTCGCCGCACCTCTCTCTCTCCGCCAACCCGACGAGAGTCAGCAAGAGGCACTCAGACGACCTTCACGCTGCAATCTCACTGGCTTTCAGCAACCTTTAAGCCACAATGGGATCTGAATCAGCGCCACCAGCAACCCAGGCGACTCAATTCTTTTATGTCGACAAAATTCGCTTTTCTCGACACGTCTGATTGATATGTCGAAGTCATCGACATATGATGAAGTCTATCTCAGAAACTGATTTCGCTAGAAAAACAATGATATAGCGCTCCCATAAGAGGATTCTTAGAATGAGCTCCTTCCATGGCCCAGATATGCCCTTCAACGAGCTTCCCCTGCTGCCGCCCAGCTGCTCTATAGAATCCAAGGCCATTCTCAAAAGATGCATCGCAGCGGCAGCGAGTCTATCTGAACTCAAAGTCAGCGGAGGGCTCATCCCAGACCAATCTGTGCTGATCAACACAATCCCCGTTCTCGAAGCAAAGGTGAGCTCAGAAATAGAAAACATATTCACCACAACCGACAGACTCTTCGAACATCTCGAATCACACATCGAATCCAACTCAATTGATCCAGCAACCAAAGAAGCTCTGCAATACAGAGAAGCTCTGTTTCAAGGCTATCAGTCTCTCAAACATCGACCTGTGACAACACACACCGCCATAGAGGTCTGCAGCACCTTGAAGTCTCAGCCTATGACCATCAGAGCCTCTCCGGGTACCCGAATTGTCGACAGCAAGGGAAAAACAATCTACACACCACCCGAAGGCACTCACATTCTCAATAAGAAGCTGTCAAACTGGGAAAGGTTCCTCCACGAAAACGAAGAAATAGAAACACTCGTTCGGTTTGCGATCGGACACTATCAATTTGAAGCAATTCACCCCTTTTCAGATGGAAATGGCCGAACAGGGCGAGTGCTCAATATCCTGTATTTGGTAGACAAAGGACTGCTTGAGCTACCAGTTTTGTATCTGAGCAAATACATCATCGAAAAAAAAACAGACTACTACAGGCTTCTTCTTGAGGTGACCGAAAAGCAAAACTGGGAGGAGTGGATCATCTACATGCTCGATGCCGTTAAAGAAACAGCAGACTGGACTGTGAAAAAGATTGAGGACATCCGAGAACTGATGAGTAATGTAACAAAAACCACTCGTGACCAGCTTCCAAGAATCTACACCCGGGAGTTGATTGAAATCATATTTTCCAGACCTTATGCAAGAATTCAAAATCTTGTTGAGGCAAAAATAGCGCGCCGCCAAACTGCCGCCGAATATCTCAGGCAGCTTGAAAGCATTGGAATTTTGAAATCGAAGAAAATTGGCAGAGAACTCGTGTTCATAAATCACCAAATGATGCAGGTGCTCAGCAGCGATTGAAAATACCGCTAGCCAGCCACTGCCAAGAGAGAAAACGATCCCAGACCAAAGTAGAAAAGACCCCAAATAACACGGTAAAACCTGACAAACTCCGCTTTCTGGAAGTTCTTCACTGCCATCGCACTGACAACGAGCACAACAAGGGAGGCCACGTTTGCCCCAGAAAACAGGAGATCTTTCTCCATGCCAATGCCAAAGCCGCTAGCAAGAATGAGTGCCAAATAGGCCAACGAAAGAAAGCCCACTCCCGCGTGAAAGGAGTTCTGCAGGCCAAAGCGAACAGCATAGCTTTTCACGTCGTGAAGTTTGTCACCTTCGTAGTCGGGAAGATCTTTGAAGACCCCAATGGACAGCACAAAGGCAAACATAAACATACAGAAGGCAATAGCCGGCGCCCAGCTGATGGACTCCGTTTTGTACAGACCCCACCAAGTGGCGTAGGTTGCCAAATTGAAAATGACCCCGCGGCAGACCGCAATGGTCAACCCAGCCCAAATGGCATGCTTCTTGAGCCTGAAGGGTTCACATGAGTAAAGAGTTCCCAGCAGAAGAATCAGACTCACACCCAGGGCCCAGGCTGTGCCCAGATAAAACGAGGCAAGAAGAGAAACCAGGCCACCTCCCACAACCCATCCCGTGGCTTGGGCCATAGAGAAAGCGCCACTTGCCAAGGGCAACTCTGGTTTGTTGATGCGGTCGATTTCCACATCGCTCATTTGATTGATGCCCACAACGAAAATGTTGAGACCGAGACCGGCAAAGATCATAAGGAGCGCATGGCTCAGCACAGACGAAAAACTGAAGTGTGGAACTGTGGCCAAAACCATTGCCGCACCCACCAGCACCTGAATGGTCGTCGCAATGATGGTGTGGGGTCGGGAAAAAAACCAAAGATTCTTCAATGCCTGGCTCATAGCGTCACTTCCTCCCAGAAACTTTCAAAACGGAAAGCTTGTGTACAATTAAATTGAGTACAATTACAAGTTAGATTTTGACAGCAACCCGAATCCTTTGAAACCTCAACTTGGGCGAGGCTCAGAGAAGGTGAAATCATTGACATAGAGTCTTCCTTAAGAGTCTCTTCCGGGAGGGCATGGACAGAGTGGAGTTGGTCCAATATATGCATAGAATTTCATGGTGCTGCGATGAGTTTTGTGCGCCGTGTCACAGACAAACCAGCCTAGGTTCTGGAGATCTCATATGATTTCAAAAGTCATTTTTACCCTAGTTGTTTCAACGGCGATGGTCTCGTGCGGACTCCCATCCATCCAAAACCAATCTCAGTTGAAAAGCATCACCTTTCGGAACGAGTTCACCATGCAGCAGAAGGACATTCCTGTGTGCTGGCTCAATGGGGGAGAGGCAAGTGCTGAGTTTCGCCAACTTGTGCAAAGTGCTTTGGAAGATCAGTACAATGCACGCACTCCGGTGAATTTCGTGGGCTGGGAACGCTGCACCGATTTCCGCAACGAACTCGCGGTGAAAGTTTTGATCTACGACGACCCAGAAGAACCCTATGCGGAAATGGATCCCAAGCCTGCCGAATGGTCTCATGGCGGACTTCCCGGAAACCCACAGGTCACCGCATTCAGTTTTCCAATTCTGCGGCGGGAAGTGGGCGTGGTTTTGTCTCTCAACATGACAGACAGTGCAAAAGTGAACCAGATTTTTGACCGCCACTTGCGCTCCCTAGAACCTGTCTCTGAAGCTCAGAATCGACTCAACAATTTCTACAAAACAGTCGCCATCCACGAATTTGGCCACGTGCTAGGACTTCTTCACGAGTATGGGCATCCAGATAACGAAGGCTTCTCTCAGTGCGACCCCGGAGAGGCGGCGCGAAGGTACCTCCAGCTTTACCTGGAAGGAGAAGAGCTTGAAGAAACAGTGCAAGAACTTCGCAACAGAAACCTCGGAGAACAAGGGCTTTACCTGAGCAACCCGGAAATGTGGGAAGCCACTGACTACGATCCTCTCTCGGTGATGAACAGCTGCTCCGTGTATGGAATTGACTATAATGAGCCTGTGCTCCTCAGCAAGGGCGATGTGGAGATGGTCACACGTATGTACGAAAATAAACCTCAGGCCCTTTCCTGCGCACGACAAGCCATTGATCTGCAAATCGCACTGCGGAAGGCATACATCAATGATCTCGATCCCGTTGCAGACCTCTTCAACGGCCTTTTTCAGGTGAGCCTTGTTGAAAAAGGGTTGGAACAGGAGACTTTTAAAGCAACGCTCCACCAGTTCACGGAAAGCGGCTCGGTATTCACCGATGTGGGAACCATCGCATTTGCAAATGAGTCATGTGACACTCTTGAAGATGCCATTGACCGGGAAGCCATTGTGAGGCTCTTGAATGGCAGCAGCAACAACTGATTAGGAGCCTCGAGCCTCTTCAAGGTCAACCCGAAAAAGCTCAACAGAGAGGCGATACACCGCTTTTTTCTCTCCACCCTCCAGAAAAGCACAGAGCTCACGACGAAAGCGATCGATCTTTTCTTGTGCTTCCTGAAGGCGCTCGGGGTCACAGGCAAATGTTGTGCCCGTGATACTCCTTTGATTTCGATCTTGTTCGTCGAGGGCAGCAACAGCCTTCTCAAGATACTCTCTGTGGTGGGCGCGAATGGCTTTTGAAGGCACATGACCGGTGGTGATGTTTTCTTTTGTGCGGCGATACCTCCTTTCGGCTCCTGTTTTCACA
>JANQPW010000224.1 GCA_028285285.1 Silvanigrellales bacterium | reverse complement strand
TTTGATGAGGGAACCCACCGCATAAAAGGAACGAATCTCTATATTGCGGGCGACGTTGATGGCACCCGACCTCTGCTGCATGAGGCTTCCGACGAGGGTTGGATAGCTGGCTTCAACGCCGCCCGGGACTCGAAGGCGAACACATCGGAATCAGATGAGTGTTTCGCCCGCCGTGTGCCTTTGAGCATCACCTTTACCGAGCCCAATATAGCCGTTGTGGGGCAAAACCACCAGGATCTGACCGCTTCCGGTCGCGAGTTCATCACGGGAAAAGTGTGCTTTGAAGGGTATGGCCGCGCCATCATCAAACTCCAGGAGGTGGGCCTGCTGCATGTCTACGCTTGCCCAGCTTCTGGGGAGATCCTGGGCGCTGAAATGTTTGCTCCGGGAGCGGAGCACCTCGCGCATCTCGTGGCTTGGGCCGTTTCTTCTCGGCTCACGGTGGATCAGGCGCTGGCGTTTCCATTTTATCATCCTGTGCTTGAAGAAGGCTTGAAAACGGCGCTGCGAGATGCGCGGGAGCAGCTCCGGTTTAGCCCCCCTCCCCTCGAGCTTTTCCGCTGCCAAGATGCTGTGGTGAACAACGCCTGATTTTTACTGACGCTTGATCCCGCGTTCAGGCGTGTTAATTGTTGCGCTTTCTCACAAACTCTGCCGAGGAGCTGATTATGACTCAAAAACTGAAAGCGCCGTTTTTTGCCTCATTGATTCTCTGCTTAGGGCTTATTGCTGGCTTGTTTGCAGCACCAGCCGCCCAGGCCGCCTCGCTGGCGGGAGTGGAAGCTCCAGAGACCCATGAGCTGAACGGTCAGAAGCTGGTTCTCAATGGTCTTGGCCTCCGTAAGAAGTTCTTTTTCAAGGTGTATGTTGGCGGACTTTACCTGGCACAAAAGAGTTCAGACGCGAACGCCATTCTGAATTCACCCACGCCCAAGTATCTGAAGCTCCATTTTCTTCGCGACGTGGGCGCCGACAAGATGGTGGAGGCCTGGACGGAGGGCTATTCCGCAAATTGCCTCGCTCGCTGCAAAGAAACAGCCCCTCAGCTCAAAGAGCTCAACAGTTGGATGGAAGATCTAAAAGAGGGTCAAACCTTGGAGTTTCTTTTTGAGGGAGAGAAGTTCTCTGTGGTGGTGAACGGAACTCCGAAGGGCAGCATTTCGGAAGAAGGTTTCTCGAAGAACATCTTGTCGATTTTCTTGGGGAAAGAACCCGCCGACAGCGACCTGAAAAAGGGCATTCTCGGAAAGAGTTAAAGGCGGCGGGCAGCGGATCAATGGCCAGGTGTTGTGGCGTAGCGCCGACGAATGTACTCATCGATCTCGTCGCGGGGAGGTGGAATCTCCATGGCTTCGCCCCCTGTCTCCGCAACAAATTGGCCGCTCATCAGCTGGGAGCTGCCTCCCACCAAAGACAATCCGCCTTTTCCTCCGGTTTTCTTTTCCCAGAACTCAGCAAGTCCTTCCGCAACGGCTATTCCAGCGTTTTTTGAGAGCCTGCGCTCCTTGCCCTTAACCACAGCGTTGGTCAAAAAATATGCTTCCACAAGGATCTTTGGCACCTTGGCGTCGTTGGCCCCTTTCAGAACACCCATCCTCCGCGGCGTCCAGGGTGATCCTCCTTCGGGCCTGTCGTACCTCGTTTGCATCATGTTTTCGTCTTTCCAAATGCGCTGGATGAGCTGACGCTTCACACCAGTGGCCAAAAGCTTGTCATCGGCGGTCACGTTGGGGGCGTACACAAGCACCTCAGTTCCCTGAGCATCCCCGTTACCAAAGGCATTGTGATGCATCGAAACAAAAGCATGGCTCCCGCGCGCCGCTTTTCCGGTGGAGTAAACATCTTGAAGACCATCTGAGGCGACGTGCTTTTTGCAGCCAGGGGAACTGTTGATGGAAACTTGCGCCCCCTGTGCCCGCAGTCTTTCGGCACAGGCATCGACGGCGATCTTGTTGAGTTCGTATTCCCAAATGCCGCTCACTCCCACAGCTCCTTTGTCTCCAAAAGCAGGGCAATGGCCCACGTCAAGAAAAACCTTGAAGCCTTTGAGTTTGTTTGAAGAAGTGCCGCTAGGGGCGGTCTTCAGAGCCGTTTCCTCTTGCTTTCCACCTTTCGAGGTCCAGCTTGAATCACCGCATTCGTCGCCGCAGTTGTAGCCGGAATCTGAATACACCTTCGTGGACGGTGAAACAGCCCTTTTGCAAGCCATGAGTGGAAGAAGCAAAAGAGTTCGGATGAAGCTGCGCCGCATGGTCTTCCTTCTCACAAAATGACTGAGAGGAGGTTATCGGCAAGTCTTGCTAAAATCTTAAGCGAAGCTTCGTTAGTTAAGAAATATCAGTGTCTTTTGACTCGAGTTTTTCAATTGGCCTCGACTTGGGAAACAATTCCATTTCATCATAGCGATCCACCACCTCCACAAAGCGGCGGGTAATAGCTTGTTGACGCAGACTTTTTTCAACTTCAAGCACAGGAACTCGCACGTAGAACAAAACCTGATTGAGTTCGCGAAAATACATACAGAGCTTGGGTTTCGCGTCGGGGTAAAGCAGTTGGTGTCGGCGTCGGTAGCGTTCCAGGTGACGTCTTGCCGCTTCAATGTCTCGGCCACACTCTTCATGCACGATTTTCTCGAGGGCCTGCACCATGGGTGTGAGCTGTGATCGGCGCACGATCTGGATTTCAAAACTGTGAAGGATGTAGCGGCCAGGAGTGGATTCATTGACCACTTTTTGAATGAGGAGCTGAGAGTTGGGAATGATCAGCACACTGCCCGAGCGACCATGACCTGTGGGGTACGGCCCCAATTCCAGCATCTTGACTGTGAAAAAGCCCGTTTCGATCACTTCGCCGCGTGTGGCACCGATCTCAACTCGATCGCCCACGGAAAACATTCCCGCTCCTGCCCGAACCAAGCCGCCAATGAGGCACAGGATCACCTCCTTTGTTGCAATCACAAGAGCCGCTGCAAAAGCCACAATGGAGAGAGTGGCTGTTTTGAGTTGTGGGCTCCAGAGAACCACCAAAATCAGGGTTGTCGCCAGAATGGCCCCATTGCGCGTTGCAGAAACGATCCTTGCTTTGTCGTCGACATCTTGGATCTTCAAGCCCGCCACCCAGCGCTTGGCGAGCAGAATCAGGGTTGATGCTCCCAAAATCAGTGCCGCGGAAAGAGAAATGTTCAGGAGAACGTCTTGGGAAGGGTTGAGGCCCTCATACCAGGCGGTGACTCTATCCAACTCACGCTCCATTGGTTATGGTTCTCGGGCCTGGCAGCTGCGAGATGAAAAGGAGAAGCTGGTGAACGATGCAAGCAAGAATGGCCGCCCTGTGCGCAGAGTGAAACGGGGTTGGATGTCTTTGAAAATAATGCAGATCATTGAGGAAACTCCCGACACAAAGACCTTCATTTTTGTAGATGAACAGGAGGGAGGGTGCGCCTTCGACTACATCGGAGGCCAGTACCTCACCTTCCGCTACGACACGGTGTCCACACGCCCGGTGGTGCGATCGTACACAATGAGCAGTGCACCCTGTGATGGAGATTTTGCAGCGGTCACCGTCAAAAGAGTTGAAGAAGGCCTGGTGTCAAACTGGATGTGTGATGAGCTCAAGGTGGGAGATGTGTTGCGGGCTCGTGGGCCCATTGGCAAGTTTGTGTTTGATCCCAAAATTGATCACGAAAACCTTGTGTTCACTGCAGGTGGCAGCGGTGTGACCCCCTTTTTGAGCATTATGAAGCAGCACGCGGCAACTATGGGTCAGCCGGGTTCCCCCCAAACCATGTCTTTGCTGGTGTCGTTTCGCACGGAAAATGACATCATCTGTGCGAAAGAACTCGAATACCTGGGGGCCCAAAAGGGGGTTCGCGTGCAGGTGACTCTCACACGTGAAGCTGCGGATGACTCTCGTGTTTGGCATGGCAGAATCAATTCAGACCTTCTTGATCGGTTCTGTGAATCTGCTGCCGACTCCAGCCTCATGAAGACGACCTTCTTTTCCTGCGGGCCCGAGGCCATCATGAACCTGACGAGCCAATACCTGCAAAATCGCGGTGTTCCCCCAGATCACATCAAGCTTGAATCGTTTGAATCGAACTGAAAAAGCGAGAGCAGACCCAAAAGCAAGAAAACCCAACTGCAAAATGTGCCGTGTCCACTGAAACTCAAAACAACAGGTTCAGCTCTGTTACTATGGGCCTGTGGCTCTGAGTCACGGGAGCCCTCTTGGCTGCTCAATGGCTCAGTGCCGTCATGCGGAGAACGGCGCTTGAGACAGTTGCGACCTTACCGCTTCGCCCGGGTGATGTGGTTTCCTTTTTGGGGAGTCCTTGGCTCTTGTGGCGATGCAGACATCACCAATCAGCGAAGCGAGCAAGGGCTTGTGGGAGAACCGCAAAAGCCCGAAATTCAAAACTCGGTTTCGGCGGAAGAGATCTCCTCGCATCTCAATGAGTTGAGCTCGGTTGTGAACAGCAGTTTCTTTCAACTCAATGCTCTTCTCAGCCCCCTTTCGTTCCAAGAAAATGCCAAGGTCGGAGCAGGATTGGCCACGAGCGCACAGTTTGAGAGTATTTTGAGCACTCATGTTCCCGAGTCACTCCAGGAGTTGATGCGCACAACAACAGACTCCGACTGCAAACTCTCGAAACAGTTGATTCTGGAATCTATTGATCAGGTCGAGATCCGCAATCGTTTGAAAGAAGTGAGCGGTGGAGAGGTGACTGGATTTGCATCTGGGTTCTTTGACCTCCTTGATGAAGACGCCGATGAAAAAACAGCCCTTCGCCGCTCGTTTCGTCTTCAGGCCGAGATTTCCACAGAAACAGAGTCCACACTCAGTGGTGAATTCTCAGCGGGGAGCAATGGCCAGGTGGCTTATGCCGCTGTCGAAAGTGAGTTCGACCTCAGCTTTATGAAATTTTTCAAGTGGATACTTTCCTCGCCCGTGAAAGAAGCTGATGCCTCAGCCTCTTCGAGCACAGAAGAACAGGAAACGGAGGAAAAAACCGGCCTGCAAGAACTCCGTTATTTAGGCAAACAAAAATCGCTTCTTTTGTTTGATCGCTCTCTTGGTCGAGCCGAACACAGCTCGGCTGCAAACATGTCTCTCACGGGTTCCACTCAAGAAGGAGAGCGTGTTTCGCTGCAGGCAACACAGCAAACCCAAACTGTGGTCTTGAGTGAGGGTCCCCGTCTGAGCGAACGACGCAGTTCTCAAAGTTCACTCAACAACAAGAGAATAGAAAGTTCGAGCGATTTTGGTGTGATGGCTCTTGATTCGAGAGCAGTGGAATTCAACCTTTCGTGGAGCATTTCCAGTGGGTCTGAAAAGCAGGTCTTTAGCTTCAAGATAACAAGCCAACTGAATGGCAAGGACTGCGGGGTGAAGTCAGAGGGCAACGCCGCCGTTTCGGAGGTGAAAACCGCAGTGGCACGTCTCAGCACCGGACTTGAGTTCTAAGGTGAAAGTGAGAGCATCAGTTTTAGAAGATCGCGATACCACTCGTGTTCAGCTGAAAGGCTGAAATATTGTTCCCTAAACGAGCGAAAAGCCAGAGCGTTGTCGCGGGTTCATTGCTATTGGGAAGCGGGTTCGGTGTGGAAACCAGAGCAAAAACGCCATTCGCAAAGAGCTCGTCGTTGCTAATGGCTGTGTTCTTCTGTGGATCCGACAAGGCGTCCACGAGCTCCTGATGGGTGGGGGCTGTCTCAGAAGAGATGAATCGAAACTCCATTGTTGTGAGATCTCGGCCTGAGCAAAACTCAAGTTCCCTCAACTCCAGGCACGACATGCGCACCTCCAATGCCAAGATGCCCTCTCCACCCAGAGAGCGCCTCCCAATCATGGAGTCCACTCGCAAGCCGATTCCTGCTCCACCGCTGGCGTAGGCTCCAGGGTCTTCTGTGTTTGTGTGAACATGGGCAAGTTCGATTCCGCCTGAACTGCTGCTCTTTTCAAAGTTGAGAACCAAAACAAGTGACTTGGGAGCTTCAAAATCGCCTTTGTAGTTTGTGACAAGGTCGGCAACGACACTTCGAGCGCCTTCCGTCGTGAATCGAGCTGCTGCTCGTTCGCTTTGGGAACTTGTGCTCAGAGGTTCCGGGCTTGTGTAGATGCGATCTCTCCCATCATTCAAAATTGTGAAGGAATCGATGGTGAACACACAGCCGCTATCGCCCTTAAAAACATTCACGCTCTCTGCAAGGCGTTCGGGCACAAATGTCTTACGCAATGCGTCTGACTGAGAACAGCCTGTGATAGAGAGCGCCACGCTGGTGAGAGAAACTTCACTTGGAGTGAAGGGAACGGCATTGAGCCGTGCTGAGACATTGAGAAAGGAGGGATCTTTGGAGCCCTCCAGCTCAGCAGCGATCTCGGCCTCAAGCCCGCAACCACACAAAGACAAAATGCTCCAAAGGTAAAGCCAAAAACGTGGACGGATCATGTTCCACCCCCGCTGTTGGGCACCTCGCAGTGAAAGGCTATTTTTTCAACAAAGGCGGCTTTTTTTCCGCTCCTGAGAATGGGGCAAGAAGCACTTCCTCTCAAGGGGGTGGTGCTGTCGATGACCACCAAACACCGCTCAAAGGCGGTGGCTGCAAAAGTGTCCCCACCCACAAGAAGCTGCATGTCGCAAGAGTTTCTGGCAAAACCCGTTTCTGAGTCTTCGTCGGATTTGATGCCTTCGCAATATGCAAATCCTGTGGGAGCTGTGTTTTGGTGCACGCGAAACTGTGCCGTGGTGGCTGCGGTTGGGAAGCTTGAGGAGCTGATCGTCACATGAAGGTCTCCAGCGGCAGTCGCACTGCAGGTGCTGAAGGCGTCTCCTTGGTCAATGCTCAAACCGGTGCTCGTTGAGAATTGGAAGGCGCCACAGCCAACGTCACTTTCACTGTTGCAGCCTGACTCTTGGGTGACTGTGTCGTACTCTGTGACTTTGATGCTGTCTTCGAGGGAGAGATCAAAATTGCTGTTTTTGGCGTCGCCGCAAGCTCCAAGGGCCCAGCCCATTGCAACACAAGCGGAGGCCCGCAGAATGCCAGATTGTTCAGGCCTTCCCGTGTGCATTGAGCTCAAACCCCCCAACTCGCGACTTCAGCCACTTGGGGTTTCGGCAGATTGTTCCTTCGACTTAAAGAATGGGAACGAGAAAAAGGATGTGATTTTCTTTAGGGAATCATTCCCCCGGCAGACCAATGTCTACAT
>JANQPW010000898.1 GCA_028285285.1 Silvanigrellales bacterium | reverse complement strand
CCCAAAAGCACATTTTCCAGCCACCACAGACTCTGGGCCACATGCAGGCGCACGCTCAGGTTTTGTGAAGAATCGCGAAAGCGCTCAAGGAGTCCTCTTTCAACGCCCGGAGAGCCTTCAGCGTCAGACTCCTCAGCAAGGGCTTGGATCTCGTTCGCTGAACAAATCGGAATGGCAAAGACACCAGGCTCCAGGTCATTGACCCGGCTCAACACAGAATTGTCTGCATAGCTCAAACCCAACTCCAGGCCATCAAACACATAAGCCAGCTCCTGAAGGTCGAGTGAAAGGGGCTCCTCTGTGTTGTTTAGCTCGTGCAAATGTGCAGCAACCACGTCAAAAACCGCATGGAACAGGCGTTGGAGACGTTCGTTCCCAGAGTCCAGCTTATTTTCAAGCTGCTCCACAGCAGCAAGAAACATTTGCTGCGAGACCTCTGCTGAAAGCTCTGTGTTTTCCCAGTCTTTCTGGAGGGCTTGCAGCATGGGCTCGTCACCAATGCGCTTCTCTCTTTCCAAACTCGATGGGGGAGCATCGAGGTAACGGCTGGGATCTCCACCTTCAGCCACCTGGGGAGACTTCAGCCAGTTGAAGTAGCGCTTGGCATTCACCGAGAACTGTGCCATGCGGCTTCTGATTTCTGGGCTGGGCGCGCGGTTGTGTCTGCCCAACAGAAAATCAAACCCCACCTTACCGGCAGCATGCATCAAAAGGTAACGAGTGTTGAACTGGATGTTGTTGCTTTCGGCGTCCCAGCCTTCAATGGGCTCGAGCGTTTGAAACAGCTGCGGGCCCTCACGTGTCTGCTTAAACTTGAACTCCAATGGTTTCTTCGGAAAGGAACTGAACAATAGGGGCCCAAAAAAGAACTCTCCGGCAATAAAGGCGGCCACCTCGTGAATGCGACTCTTGCTCAACACCTGCGGCCCGACCTCAGTTTGCCCCCTCAAAGAGTTCAATTTCAACACCAAAGAGTGGGGAATGTTCCCTGCTGGCACTCCTGTTACGGTGTCATTTGTCGTGCGCAGGTATTCAAAGCCCAACTCCTGCCGTCTGGCATCAAAGACCAGCCGAACCGTGTCGGGCACCTCGTTCACCGGGGAATCAGCTGTGTGGCACGAGGGCCCGGCCGCTATGGCTCGAGCGATGCGCGCGCGAATATCGGCACGAAGTTCGCTGATCATGGGGTGGTGCAACACCGAGCCGGTGATGCCCGATAGCCAGAGGAAACCCCAGCCTCCGTTTACGTAGGAATGGTAAAGCGAGTCAATCACACTGTCGTCAATGAGCACTTTCACCAGAGGCTTCGGATCTCCCTTTGCGGGTTCCTCAAAACGAGACGAAAGCCTGGCCAAAGCCTTTGCCGAAG
>JANQPW010000161.1 GCA_028285285.1 Silvanigrellales bacterium | reverse complement strand
CTCTCTCTCCATTTGCCTCTTTCTTGTGCTACCCATTGGAACCATGAGTGCCGTTTTTCTTGTTTTGTACGATCGACAACTGCCTCGCTTCAACCGCGTGGTTTGCGCTTTCCTTGATATCCTTTCTGGAACTCCGTCGGTTGTGTATGGAATGTTTGGCCTGATTTTCTTTTGTGAAACGCTCGGCCTTGGCGTTTCCATTCTTTCGGGATCACTCACCTTGGCAGTGATGGTGTTGCCCTTTTTCGTGCGGTCTCTCGAATCTTCTCTTCGGGTTTTCATGCCCTCGCTTCTTTGCATTGGTCAGGTGTCTGGGCTCAGCCTCTCTTCGTGCCTGTTGAGACTCCTCGCACCCGCCGCTGTTCCTGCCGTCATCATGACCACGGTTTTAGCCAGTGGGCGGGCTCTGGCGGAGACTGCCGCTCTGCTTTTCACAGCCGGTTATGTTCTGCGACTGCCAGAGTCATTCCTTGATCCGGGGCGCGTGATCTCAGTCCATATTTTTGAACTCTCCCTCAACATTCCCGGCGGCGACACACGCGCCCAAGCTTCGGCAGTTGTGCTGCTGGTGTCGCTGTTTGTGATCAACATTGTGGCCAATTCCATCCAAAAGCGGTTCCAGGGAGGGATGCATGATGCACAGCTTTGAACCCCACACTCCAAGGGAGAGAGCAGGGGAGGGGGACAAACCCGTTCTCAGGGTGTCTGGACTCAAGGTTCAGGCCGGAAAACGCACCCTTCTCTCGGGCGTGGAAACCACCATCTCCGAAGGCAAGGTTACCGCGGTCATTGGGCCTTCTGGCAGTGGAAAAAGCACGTTTCTATCGGTGCTCAACCGACTGGCTGACCTGATCGATGGTCTCCAGGTGTCAGGCTCAGTCTATCTTCACAACCAAGATGTGCTGAACCCAAAGCTCGACGTGCTGTCGCTGCGGCGCAAAGTGAGCATGGTCTTTCAAAGACCAACTCCCTTTCCCACAAGCATCTGGCAAAACCTGCGCCTTCCTTTTGTGGAGAAGCAAAAAGCGACGAAGCCTGAGCTGCAAAAGGAAATTCAGCATCAACTCGAGCGCGTGGCACTGTGGCCAGAGGTGAAGTCTCGCCTCTTTGAACCAGCCACGAAGCTCTCAGGCGGGCAACAACAGCGCCTCTGCATTGCCCGATCTCTGATCGTAAAGCCGGAGATCCTTTTGCTCGACGAACCTTGTAGCGCTCTTGATCCGGTTTCAAGCGACCAGATTGAACAGCTGGTTGGGGGGCTCAAGAATGAAGTGACTGTGCTCATGGTCACACACAACATAGCCCAGGCCAAAAGACTGGCCGATCACCTGATTGTGCTCAGCAACGAGAGGGGCCATGGTGAAATTGTGGAGCAGGGACCTGCCGCAGAGATCTTTTCCAACCCGCAGCACAAAGTGACACAAACCTACTTTCAGAGTGAGTCATTTCAGTAAAGAAGTGGTCTCAAGCTTCGCGCAGAGGCAAATGGATTGAGGTGTGCACATCCTTTTCCGCAACCCCCTCATCTGGCATCACGAGGTAAAGCTCATAGGCCTTGTGAGCTTTTGAGACTTTGAGCTTTTTCGCCCTTTGAAAGCCATACAAAGTTGACCAGGCATTGCCCAAATGACGATAAGGTCCAAGATGGTCGACCTGCAGTGCACGATGTGTCGAATAACGGATGACCTCAAGTGGAGCGGCAGTTTCAGTGGCGAAGGAGTCTCGGTAGCCCAAAGAAGCTAAATACGAAACAGTGTTCTTCACAGGATCAGACTCTTGATAGACGGAGAGGTAGCAGTCAGGCTCGGGTAAGTTGCGCTCCGTTTTCAATTTCATGAGCTCAGAAAATGCCTCCTCCATAGAAGATGAAATGTCGGTGAATGAGCACTGTCGTCTAACCCCCACCGCCGTGAGAGGCTGGCAGCTGACTTCCCCGTGATTTTGTACCTTGTTGTGGACCTCACCATTTTCAAGAAAGTCTTTGAGGAGCTTCAAACCCCTTTCGTAGTCCATGCCCACAAAGACACCCATCATTTTCTTGAGAAAGAAAAGAAAAAGGGGGACCGAGCCTTTCATTTTCCAGGTGACGTTTGTTTTGCCACCCACGTTTTCAAAAGCAAACTCGGTTTGTGGAGAGCTTTTCCAGGGCTTCAAAAATGTCAACTGATGACGCACTGATTTGTCTTTCTCTAAGGACTTAATCTCCATGCTTCCTGAACCAATGTGCTGACCGTCCCACTTCTGGCGATGCCCCACATGATGTGCTTGCCCCTGAATGTCTACAGGACAGGTGGGCTCCTGGCAGAGCCAAGGTGACCATTTTGGCCATGTCGAGAAGTCGGAGATGACCTCATAAACCCGAGAGGGAGAAACATCGATCAGCAAACTCTTTTCAACTTCAAAAGGAATAGAAAACATAGTCCCCCCTAGAGC
>JANQPW010000155.1 GCA_028285285.1 Silvanigrellales bacterium | reverse complement strand
GTGTAGCCGTGCTGCTAGGAAGGAATCCCAGTTTTCGAAATACTGAAGATCAACGTGAGGCCAATAGTCGAGACCCGCCCGCCGAAATGATTTTTCCGTGACATCAAACCCTAAAGGTCCAATCAACACCAAGTGCAGGCGAAAAGCGGCACAGAGCCGCGCGATGGTTCCGGTGTTCGGAGGAATCTCTGGCTGGTAAAGCACAATGAGAGGGTGTCCGCTGCGGGAGTTGCCCCGGAGGTTGTTCTCAACGGCACTTTTTTCACGGAGCTTTGGTTGGGTAGAGCTGTGCGGTCTTTTTTGGGTTGAGGACTCAGCTTCTTCAGCTCGTTGCTGGGAGTGAGAGAAGGCGCCGCAATGAAGCGGGGCCAGCGGGGGAGCCTCTCCCTTTTCACAAAGCCGCAAACGCGCAGCCATCATCTTCAAGATGTGACCCGTGTGTTTTTCAGATTGAGAAGCAGCCTCTCCCGGAGTGTGCAAGGTGTGGAAGTAGCGTTGAACTGCGGCCAGAGCCGCGTCGCGATGGGAGCGCCGCCTCAGACGGTTCCATCTTTGGCGCCTTCTTTTTTCCGTGTTTCGGTGGCGAGGAGATCTTTCTGATGGAGTCATGGCACCTCTGGGGTTTCCTGTTCCGGATCGGGTGTGAGCACTCCCCACAAGGCTGCCTTCACATCTCCCAATCCCAACTTCGCCTGCGAACTGGTGAACAGTATGGATTCGCGACTCACCTGAAAGCTTTCTGAAAGCAACTTGCGCGTCTGGATCCATTTGCTCTTGTGGATTTTTTCCGCCTTGGTGACAACCACTACCGGCTGAATCCCCATATCTGCTAGCCAAGAAAAGAGCTGGGTGTCTTCGGCATTGGGGGTGCGCCGCACATCAAAAAGGAAGAGAAACGCCTTGAGCTGTTCGCGGCCTTGAAAGTATCCGCTCATGAGCGAGTTCCAGCCGGCCTTCTCTTTGTGTGACACTTTTGCAAAACCATAGCCCGGCAGATCCACGATCTGGAAGGGGGGGCGCTTCACTGCGAACAGGTTGAGCAGCCGTGTTCGACCTGGTGTTTGGCTCACGCGGGCCAGGTTTTTTTGACCTGCTATGTAGTTGAGCAAAGAGCTTTTGCCCACGTTGCTCCGCCCCACAACACAAACTTCTGGCACAGGCCCCACGGGCAACTGCTCCACCGATGAGGCAGAGGAAACAAACTTTATGCTGAGGGCCTCTTGTGGCTTCTCAAGAAGGGTTGAAAAGTCGGGGGAAGCTTCGGGGTGGGTGGTCATCTCATTCCTCTGAGTTCCTGGCAACAGGTGAGAAAAGAGCCTGGGCCATGTTCGCGCACAACACCTATGTACAGTTGCGTTTTTAACATGGCAAGAATACAAAGTGAGTCGCAAATGCATGAAGGGTTTCTCTCAAGGAGTGTGTGAGAATGGCATATGACGTCATTGTGATTGGAAGTGGACCTGCCGGCTATGTGGCAGCGATTCATGCGGCCCAAAACGGTCTCAAAACCGCCATTGTGGAAAAGAACAAAACCATGGGTGGAACCTGTTTGAATGTGGGCTGCATTCCCACCAAGGCCATGCTGCATTCAGCGCTGTACTACGACAAGTCGAGTAAGTTCGAGAGCTATGGCGTGAAATTCCCGGGTAAGGCTGAGCTTGACTTTGGACAGGTCAACAAGCGCAAAGACGACATTGTGAAGAAGCTCACTGGTGGTGTGGCCATGCTCATGAAAAAAAACAAGATCACTGTGCTTTCGGGCCATGGTCGTTTGGAAGGAAAGGGTAAGGTTTCTGTGACAGATGGCTCTGGAAAAAGCCAAAGCCATGAAACCAAGAATGTGATTTTGGCTATGGGAAGCGTGGTGCGAGAGCTTCCCCACATTAAAATCGATGGCAAAGACATTGTCTCCTCAGACCACATCCTCTTTCTCGACAAAGTGCCCAAGTCTCTCGCTGTGCTCGGTGGGGGCGTGGTGGGGAGTGAGTTTGCCTCTTGCTTCGGGCGTTTTGGCTCTGAGGTGACGATTTTTGAAATGGCTAAGCAAATCGTTCCCACCGAAGACCATGAAACGGCTGGAGAATTGGCAAAGTGTCTCAAAAAGCAAAAAGTCACCGTGAAAACCGGCGTGAAGGTGAACAGCATTACCGCCAAGGGTGGCAAAGTGGAAGTGAGTGTTGAAGGAGAGGCGAAGCCTCAGGTTTTCGAGAAGGCTCTGATCTCCATTGGCCGCGCGCCTCTCACAGGCGACTGTGGCCTGGAAACAGTGGGATTGTCGCCCAACGAACGCGGATTCATTGATGTGGACCTGAACACTTATCAAACGAAGGCGCCCGGAGTTTATGCTGTGGGTGACATTATCCCCACGCCTCAACTAGCCCACACGGGAAGTGCTGAGGGAATCCACGCTGTGGATGTGATTTGCGGCAAAAAGAAGCAGGCGATCAACTACCTCACGAACCCGAGTGCTGTGTACACTTACCCGGAAATTGCCAGCATTGGGCATCGGGAAAGTGATCTGAAGGAAAAGGGCGTGGAATACAAAGTGGGCAAGTTCCCCTTTTCCGCCATTGGCAAGGCGCGTATTGACGATGCCACAGAAGGTTTCATTAAGATCATCACCGACAAAAAATATGGAGAGATTCTTGGGGTGCACATTGTGCACGCAAAGGCCACGGAGATGATTGCTGAGTTCAGTTTGGGCAACAACCTCGAGATGACGATTGACGAGCTGGTGGGAACCATTCATGCCCACCCCACACTCTCAGAAACTGTTGGAGAGGCGGCACACGCGGCAGCATTTGGTCATGCCATTCACATCTGAAGCGGCCAATAGGGTTAAACTGTTGGGGTCAGCAGAGCTGTGCTGTGGGTTGGATCACTGAGTATTGTTTGAAAGTTTGAGTGGACGGCGAAAAAGGACGCAACGGAAATGGCGAAAACAGATGTGTTGATGCCCCAAATGGGCGAATCGATCAACGAGGGCACTCTCACCGTTTGGCACAAAAAGAAAGGTGACAAGGTCGAGCGAGAAGAGATCTTGTTTGAGATCTCCACCGATAAGGTCGACACCGAGATCCCCTCCCCCGAAGCAGGTGTGCTCGTTGAAGTGCTCGCCCAAGAGGGAGACACCGTTGCTGTAGACTCTGTGGTAGCCCGCATTG
>JANQPW010000130.1 GCA_028285285.1 Silvanigrellales bacterium | reverse complement strand
CATTAGCCAGGGCCACACTTGGCAGGGCAACATCTGCAACCGCAAAAAAAGTGGAGAGCTCTATTGGGTGCGCACCACCATTGTGCCGCAACACAATGAGCAGGGAGCCATTTCGGGCTACCTTGCGCTGCGCACAGACATCTCCGAGCAGGTGCGTGCTGAAGAGAGTTTGCAAACAGAGCGCTTGGCTCTCCAGCAAAAAAACACAGTGCTGAACGAAGTCATCTCCACCATTGAGAAACAAAAAGAAGACTTCCGGGCCAGCCTAGCTGCCAACATTGAACGCGCTGTGCTCCCACTTCTGGATCGTCTGCAAACCCGTTCCTTTGGAGTGGAAAAGAAGGTGCTCAACCTGCTGCGCAGCAGTCTTGAAGAAATTTCACAGCCGTTGCGGAGTGAACCATCTTTCACTGCCCGTCGCCTCAGCCGCAAAGAGCGGCAGGTCGACGAGTTGGCCCGGCGGGGCCTCACAGCAAAAGAAACAGCCGAGTTCATGGGTGTGTCGCACCGGACGGTGGAAAAACACCGAGAAAACATTCGCAAGAAACAAATGCGGCGGACAACTTCCCCTCTGGGTTCTTAACCTCTCGGCTCCACTCAAGGGCGACTCTTTTCGCCGTTGGAAACGTGCCGGGTGAAAGCCGCGTGTTTCGGATCCCGAAAGTGCCCAAGCAAAATTCTGAAGCGCGCATGAGACAAGACACCGCATTCAAGAACACTGTTTGACCACCGGCGCACCGACGCTTCCGCACGTTTGGAGATTGTCTCCTTCAACTCTGGAGAGAGTGTGCCCCAGGGGAAACGTTCTGAAATGCTTTTCAAGTTCAAAACACCAAAGTTCACCGTACTTCGGCAATTTCCCATCACCTGCTCATAATGAGAATGCCCCCACAGGGGCTCTCCATCAGACAGCACGCTTTTGAGCTCTGCATGGAGAGTGGGAAACCGCACCTTGCTGAACCGGTCACTCAACCCTGGCAGATAGGGCTCTATGTTCAGGCGCTCCGCTTTGAGCTCTTCCTTCTTCTTTTTCAAAAGACTCTCCACAGATTGACTCACAATTTCAGAAAAATCCTGCGGCGCAATGTGAAACAGAGCGAGTGACAGCTCTTGGGCGAATGTCTCCAGAAGCTTGATCGCCTCCTCATACCTTCTCGTTAGGACCGCTTTTTTCTTCGCTTTCTCATGGGTTGTTTCAACCCACGCCTCCAAATTGCGGTAGTTCATCGCCTGCCACTTTTTCCGTTTTCCCGAAGAAACGGCACCAGCCGCTTGAAGAGTTTGCTCCGCCAAACTGAGCTCGTGCCGAATGGCCAAGTCGTGTTGTTGAACATCAGAAGTCTCGAGCCCTGGAAGGCCCGCACCGAGTCTGCCGGTCTCCACTTTTGGCGCTGGTGCCGTTGCGGTTGGCTTCGATTCCCGAACCCGTGGAGTGCACGCCAAAACGAGCACCCAGACCGCATGGAAAGCCAGCAACACAAATTGAAGCCATAAACGCTTTTTTCTCAAAGCTGACCCTACCTCTTCCGCAAGCACGACCTCAAAATCAAGTGTAACAAACAAAATCCTGGTTCGGTGAAGAGCCCAACCGAAAATCAAGCTGGCCGGCGCTCTAAGAGGACCTTCACACCCAAAAGTGTCAACACGCCGCCTGATGCCGCATCGAGCAGGCGCTTGGGCAGGGAACCGGCCTTGAGAAAAGACCCAAATCTCGCCGCCAGGGAAGACAAGCACAAATGCCAAAATGTGGCCAGCAAGCTAAACACCACTCCGACAACAAAAAGCTTTTGGTACGCCGGCAAAGATGTGTCGGCCGGAACAACAAACTGGGGAATGAAGGCCAAGAAAAACAGTGCCGACTTTGGATTCAAAAAGTTAGAGAGAAAACCCTGAACAAACAGCTGCACGGAAGAGACACTCCGAAGAGCGGCTGAAGAATTACTGTCTTCTGGATGCACCTGAGCACGTGAAGCCAAAACCGCTTTCACCCCAAGGAAGATCAAAAAAGCGGCGGAAGCAAACTTAAAAAACATGAACCCAACGGCTGTTTGATAAACGATGGCAGCCAGGCCCAACACACACAACACATTGTGCGCCAAGTGACCGGAGGCCACTCCCCAGGTCACCAGTCGGCCCTGAGCGGCTCCGTGTCGCGCCGATCTGTCCATGATCAAGAGAGAATCCGGCCCGGGAGAGACAATGATGACAAAGGCAATCGAAAGAAACGAAACCAGATTGGCAAACGACAAAAAGCTATCCATACTCAGCGACCCGCAATTTCTTCTTTTGAACGCAAGGGCCAGAGACCAGAAGTTCACAAAGCTGGCTCTGAACCCGGAAAAAGGTTATTAGCATGGCCTGCAAAGCAATTCACCCCACCTGGCACATCAATTGCGTTGCACCAAACGAACAACTTGGAGAGGACCACATGAAAAACTCAATGATCTTGGCTTTGGGCATCGGTTTGTTTGGGCTTGGCGCGTGTAGCTTCGCCAGCGCTCCCTCACTATCTGCAGACTTCGAACCAGTCGAATCTGTTGAAGATTTAGGCTTAGAGATGTGCTCACAGTTGGATCTCGACGTGTCTGATGAATGGGCAGAGAACGTGGGCCTGCTCAACCTCGATCTGCAGGCCACGCCTCAAGAGCCGCCTCTCGGACCTGCCAAGCTGTTTTACCCGCTCGCAGCAACCAATGCTGTTCCCCTGATCGTGTTCTTCAACGGCGGAAATGTGGAAGGAGCAAGGTACCACTGGCTTGCCGCTCAGCTTGCCGAAAAAGGCTATGCGACATTGATTTCTGATGATGTGGCTACCAACCCCATCACCGGCTACCTTTGGGTTGCGGCCGCCACCACCGAACTCAAGAGGCAGATCGCTGCGGGAGTGAGCCTGCCTATTGGTTTTGAAGAGGAAGACCGTGTGATCTTTGCTGGACATTCTCTCGGCGGAGTGGTGGCCGGATGTTTGGGTTCTCGGGAAGACTGCCGCTTTTCATCGGCGATCCAGACCGGGGTGCGCGCCGATGCATCGATTCTCATCGGTGTGGAGTTTCAAGACCAAGATCCCCAGCCCGACTCCGAGATCCCCTTCACAACTCCAGCACTTTTTGTGAGTGGCTCCGCCGATGGGCTTGCCCGCTCTTCAGAGGTTGAGAAAACGGTGAGCCGCATCAAAACAAGCCAGAAG
>JANQPW010000123.1 GCA_028285285.1 Silvanigrellales bacterium | reverse complement strand
GCAGCAGCCTTTTTATCGCTTGCGGTTTCTCGAGAACAACCCAGGAGGACCATTGCGGAAACGGTTCCGCAGGCAATGGCTGTGAGCTTCTTTTGTTTTGAAAGGTTTTTTTTCACTGAACACCTCGTGTTGAAAAAGATTCTTCTTGGTTCGTTTTATTTTATTGACTGCACAAAAGGGCTGCCTTGGCATACAAGCGCTTGAGGTTGTAGTTGCCATCTCGCTTGAATGTGCTCGCAAGTTGGTTGATTGCGAGTATTCCCTCAGTGGTTTCTGGGTCAATCAGGCACACACCCGTGAGGGCACGACGCGACCAGCACTGTGCGAATGCATTCGACTGTGAGAGCATCTTTCCCCATGCTTTCAAGCCGTTTCCTTCGGTGGCGCCGTTCCAGCCCAACGTTGCGTTCTTTCCCTCAGTCCAAAGATTGGTCCACTTATCTGCTCGAATTTCAAAACCGTTCGGATTCTCTTCGGCATTGCGCGTGAGTTTTTCTGGAATGCGAGTGGGATCGTATGTCAACCCGAGGCCTTCCACATAGTCCCAGTACGCAAAGGCTGGGCGCTGGGCATCCATACCGGAGTGGCAGCCAGAGCATGTGCTCAAATAGACACTGGGATCGCCACCAGGAGCAAAGGTGACGTCTTTGCTAATGAAGTGTTTTGGCCGTGTGTTGTCGTGAAGTTGTTCGATAGAATGACACAAGAAACCGTCATAGGTGTAGGCCAATACCGCTCGGTTGGTTCCCGCCTTGAAGTAAGAGTCGCCAAACGTGGGTGTCGTGAGAACTCCTGCTGCAATCTCAGAGGGAAACATACCCAATTCTGACTGCGTCTTCTTCACGAGTGTGTCTTTGTAGGCTAGACCTCTATTGTCGGCTTCCTCGTAGTGACGGTTGTCGAAGGGGTTGAAGGGAGGAACCGTTCCTGGTTCTGCCGCCCCGTCAGCTGTATAAATGATGTCGCCATAGAGAACCTTGTCGAAGGGGATCTCGTCGCGAGTGAGGCCAAGAATGAGGGCGGTGAAGGAGTTGAGCGCTCCACGTTCCACCCGGTCTTCGTTTGAAAGCTTGTGAACTTGGTTCTTCAGCTTCTTGTAGAAGTTATCGTTGTAGTCTATAGCGGCCAAAGCGGCCTGGAGAGGCGCGTTTTGATCGAGGAAAGCCGTCATGATCTCAACAAGCTGGCGTTCGCAGATGACGCCCGTGAGGCCCTCACAGATTTTCTTGGCACGCTTCAGTTTGTCTTCGCCCGGGGCTTGCCCCAGAGCTACGAAGGACATCAGTGTCAAGACAAGGACAGATGCTTTGAGCAAGTGCTTCATAGTTGTTGACCTCAAACTGTGTGGAGTGCCGTAAGAGCACGATCCACCTGCTGCAATCTCCAAAACTTTCTTCGGAATTCCGTTTGCGAATCTCAAACAAAAAAACACGACTTTTTTCTTGTGATTGTCGAGTGTTGTTTTTCTGTAAATTTTGTCAGGGTTTAAGTTACAGAGAGATCTGAATCAGAGTTGCACAGAATTGCCAAAAAATACTGAGATGAATTGTGTGGTTATGCTGAACCGGGAAAATGGACCAACTTGAGGCGGAAAGAGTTTTTCTCGCTGTTTGGTTCTGATGATTTCTTCAGATTGACGGCTTGCAGTTCATTAAAATCTTAAGTGATTTTGTTGCATTGGCGCGATGGATAAGAACCCGAGCCCGGGCCGCAGATCCAGCAGGCGTGCCGGGGAGTGTTTCCAAGTACGTCGAGAATTTTGCCGCCTGCTCCTTCTCAGATCCCTGTGCAGCGTCAACGACTTCGTGAGTTCCCCAGTCGCTTTTCGGGGCCTGGTCATTGCTGCGGGGCACAGCCGATACAGCAACGCTCCATCTTTCTCCTTCGTCACGAGTGAGCAGGTATTCTGTCCACCAGCCGTCTGAAAAGGAAACCGCACGAGCGGAGTGGCAGCTGAGAGGGCCTTCGGGTTCGGGTGCAGAGGCGTGCCCCTCGCCGAAAACCGGGGCCTGTGGCGAAGGGGGTGGTGTCGAGCCATCTCCCGGATTCGTGGGGTTTCGGTTGACGACAGAACCGCCGTAGATTGCCTTGAGGAGCTGTTCATCGCCGGCACTCAATTTTGCGTTGGCGAAGCTCGTGGTCGACTTCCACTCGCAGTAGTTCATGATGGAATCAGCGTCGTAGTCGCCATAGTCGCGGGCTCGTTGGTTTTCTTTTCTTCGTTCCTCTTCGGGATCATATCCAGCTGCACGGTAAACCCGACCGTAGTTGCAGTGATCGTTTCGATCGGCTGTGTTTTTGGAGTGAAAGTGTTCGTGAGAAACGCCGTAAGCATGTAAGACTTCGTGAAGAAAGGCTGAGGCCACCTCGGCGTGAAACGGGCCTGTTCCGTAACCATGCCGGTTGGCCAGCACTCCGGTGTACACAAGCACGCAGGCCCTGTCTTTGTCGGCTTGACGTTGGCTATAAACGATGGAGAGTCGTGGAGAGGTTGAATGGTCTTGCTTGAGCTCCTGACAGTAGCTTGGAGCCGCTAGCCCAATTGTCGTGGCACCAATGCGTTTGCCCTGGGCATTGAGTTGCTCATGTTCTTGGAGATCGAAATCAAAGAGATAGAGCTTGATCTGTGCTTGAGGTGCCTGGCTGCAAAAGGGGAGTGAGTTGCTTCCGGCGGGAAAGGGGTTGAGGCCTACCCGATCGCGGATCTCTTCCCGCAGCTTTTGCTCGAGCTTCGGAATCACGGTTTTTCGATCGAGCACTTTGAGGTTGTGCTCCGACCAACACATTTTCACATCTTTCGATGACTTCACGTCTTGGGGAGAGTAACGCCCCTGAATGTCTCCGCCTGAGCCATCGAGTTCGCGCGCTTGGCAAGCAAGAAACGAAGTCATGCCGGGCAGGGTGATCAGCGCAAGCAAAAGAGACTGAAAACCTCTGCGAGGGCACCCAATTGCCAACTCTGCCTCCTCTGACTGTGTCTAGACCACAGCCCATCGGAGTTTTCTGCGGTGCAGTTGAGAGAAAGTCGGTGTTTTTGGTTAGGGAGAGCTTTTACTTTTTGCGAAGACGTTTTTTTTGCTCTTCTTCCTGGCGGGCGCGGAGTGCAGATTCGGCCTTGCTGCTGAGCTCTTTCTCTTCTTTGTTGATGACCTGTTCATATTCCTGAGCCCAGGGGTCATAAAGCTCTTTCTTGAGCTTCTTTTTGGGTTGCGGCAGCCCAATCTGTTTCTTAATTTCATGAAGCTGTTTTTCGCGCTTGCGTTTCCTTTCGAGAGCTCCCACTTTCTTTTTGGGCTGGGTTGCTTTTTTGAGCTGCTCAGATTTCACGTTGTTTTTCTTGGAGTTAAAGTCTGGAAGGTCTCCGAACTCCCTCTGGCTTGGAAGGTGGAGTGGGCTGGGGCTCGTGCGAGCCAGGCGGGCGTCTTCATCGCCCTGAGTTCTCTGGCCGGAGAGTTGATTTTGCAGCTCTATGTCGGAAAAGGCATTGTAGTCACTGCCTTGATTTGAGGTGCTTGGAAGACGGCTGCGTTGAAGAGTCGGTTCTTTTTTGGGCCCTTGCGGCCAGGCTCGCCCTCCCGCTTGGCCCGGAGGGTTCGTGTTCCACCTTTGCAGAGGTTGAGAGTTGTCAAAACGGCTATCGGAGGGTGTGGCCCTTCCTGGATGCCTATTTGCTTCGATGGAGCCATTGAGAGATCGATCGGATGGTTCTTGAAGGGTCGTTTCATTTGAGCGAGGGGCTCCAGAGCGAGACGGTGTTGAGTTGCTGTTTCCGGGGAGGGATATCTTTCGCGGACCGTCTTGGTCAAACTTGACCGCATTGGGAGATGAGAGAGAGCCCCTGGGGCTCTGCTCTTCTAAACCTCGAGAGTTGAGGTTCTGTTGCCGGTCGGGAACGAGGGCATAGGCCAAAAGAGCCAGTGCCAGTACCCCACCAAAAAGACTCGGCAACTTCCAGGAAGTGGTCTTTTTCGAAGATTTTTTGTCGTTTGTGTTTTCTTCTTGTTTTTCTGTTGTCATGTTCCCGTCCTCTAGGTCTTCTTAGGGCTTCGGGTGCTCCGCTGAGAATTCTTGAGTTTTTGGTAGAGAGAGCTAGAATTAAAAAGAATTTCCACCAGCCTCTGCCTTATTGAAGCACACTTTTCCCGGTAAATGGCCTTGCTCGCTGCCGGCGTGAAAACGATTTTGACAGAGTGACACAGCATTTTGTCAGGAACCGTCATCTTGCTCTGAGAAAGAGTGGATATTTTTGAGATTGTTCCGTTGTTTCTAAAATCACAGAGAAAATTTAGCCACTAAGGCGCTGTTGTTTTAGACAGATTGGCTCACTCTTTGCAGTTTTTCTAAAAGGAACAATCTGGAGTGACTCATGCAAGCAAAAAAAATATCCCACACAACATTGAAACTGGACTCTTTGAAAGCCGTGTGGAGTGCAGCTTTCATAGCTTTTGTTGTCTCCCCCCTTGTCAGCGGATGTGGGCTGCAGGGTGAAGGAGCAGAAGAGTTGCAGCGGGCTCCGGGAGCGGCGAACTCCTCTTCGGCCGAGTGCGGATCTGTTGTCACCTCAGAAGTGTCGGAGAACGGTGTGCCTCTCGGTCTCTCTGTGGTGGGAAGAGATGGAGAGAGTCTTCCTGGACGCGTGAAGCTCGACTGCGAGAAAGACCTTGCTATCTTTATTCATGGCTGGTCAATTGGGGGCATTCCGGTAAAGTTCGAGCACGCGGCTGAATGGCAAGACCGAGGCTTTCAAACCCTGATGTTTCGATGGCATGATCTCAGCACCAACCCAGATTTTGAAGAAGTCTTTGTGAACACTTCGCTCAAAGCCGCCGAACGCCTGAAAGAGCAGCTCGTTGACCTCTACAAACAGCTGGGAGGAGACAGTTTTCAGAAAGAGATCCGCCTCATTGGTCACTCTTTTGGAGCCAAGGTGGCCATTGACGCGACCTCGGCTGTTTCCGAGCCTTTCCCAGGTGTGGACCTTTTTGATCTTCCGCCCGAGGCAAATGTTGGACGAGTTCCTGTGGCACGATTGACCCTTTTGGATCCTGCGATTTTTTACAACTGGGAAGCCTCAGGTCAAGACCTGTGCACCATGCTGCAGATCCGTCACGAAAATCAAGAAACCTTGTCTCGGCTCATCGTCAAAGAGTCTGGAAGAATCCGCACCCTTTTAGGGCAGCTACCTGAGAACATCGCGGTGGAAGTTTATGCCGCCAATGTGGCGTCAACATTTTCGTATGATCTTGTGGGGAAGTACCAGGTGCAAACCCTCACCGGGCTCTTCATGTTTGGTTGTCACACCCGGTTTCACAATCTCAACATTGTCGACGTGCACACGTCTGTGATTCATGGCTACTTGGGTAGTATAGCCTCGGAGAGGCCTAAGACGTCTGATGGGCGCCTTCTCAACTCAGCGGCGACGCCAACGGCGGAACTTCTCAATCAAGAGCCTTCTTGGTACATTTTGAAGGAAGGTGAGATGCAGTCCGATTGGAACGATCATGTGTATGAGAAGAAGGGACTTCCCAGCCGTTTCTTTCGTCTCAACGTTGGGGAGCACTGCAGCACGGGTGGTAACCCCCGTGAATGTGCGGGTACAGGAGAGTACGTCGTTCCCTTTTGACGCCACCGCCGTCAGACTCCCTTCCGCTTCAATTTGAATTTCCTCCTGCCTGGCCCCTTCCGATACCTCTCCTCTGTTTTCAAATTCAAATGGAGCTGTCAGACTGATCTCTGAACAGGTGTTCAGTTGAGCTCTGAGTGACGAGACGGAGATTGGAAGCGGATGGCAAGATTCCGGCTGCAGCGGAATGGGCTGCTCTTTGGTTTGGTTGTGGTTGTGTCTGGTTGTTTGTCTTCTGAGTGGAGTGAGCGCGGCTTCGTGAAATGGGGTGGTTCCGACACCCCTGAGAACCAATACGCAGAGGCATGGATCGATCTCGGGTTTAAGCCAGAGCAGGCTCGTGTTTGGCGCGACCAAAACTTCACAGCTCCACAAGCGAAGGCTTTCGTAGATGAGGGGTATGCCCCAGAAGAAGCCGGAAATTGGTGTCGAGCAGAGTTTTGTGAACCTTCTGAGGCCACAGAGTGGAAAGATGCTGGGTTCAATCCTGAGTCTGCCTCTGTTTGGGAGCCCCACTTTGATGACCCTGAAGAGGCCGCGGCTTGGGTGAAGGCGGGCTTTCAAAAACCGAAACGGGTGAAGCGGTGGCAGGCAGCAGACTTTGAAGCAAGCACAGCAGCACCTTGGAGAAAGGCGAAATTCAGGCGAGCCAAAAGAGCAAAGAAGTGGCTTGATGCTGGCTATGAATCTGCAGTGGCGGCACGATGGGCTGCCGTGCGCATGGAACCGACCGAAGCCAAGGCCTGGATTCAAGTGGGAGCAAGCCCAGCACAGGCTCGAGAGATGAAGCGCTACAAAGTGAAACCTGTTCACGCCGTGGCCTACACCTGGGTGCGAAAAAAGAGACTTCCTGCGGCATCTGTAGCCCCTTGGGTTGCTGAGTTTGCTGCTGAAGAGGCCTTTGAGTGGATCCGGCGCCGCATTTCCATTGATGATGCCAAGGTGTTTCGCAAGGCGGAAAT
>JANQPW010000115.1 GCA_028285285.1 Silvanigrellales bacterium | reverse complement strand
GCAGGTCCCCGTTTTCTATCAAAAGGGATCACTAGTCGGCCAGCGCCTGGCTCTTCAGCTGAGGGAAGCCGGAATTGTGCACTAAAAACCGGCGGCGTCAGGGTCATCTGGCGTGACCCCCGCGTTACCGGCTGACTCGGCGGGATCCCCCCCATCGGGATTATCGGGCGTGACCCTGGCATCTTCATTCCGTCTCGGCGATGAGGCATCGGAAGCGAAGAGCTCCAGCGGGGCCTGCATCGTCGCACAGTGCAGACCTCCCCCACCAGAAAGAAGAGCGGTCGCATCGATCAGTTTCGTAACAAAACCGAGGTCTTCAATAACCTGGCGAGCACGACCGATAGACTGCGAATACTCAGATTCGAGCTCAGCCACGGGAGAGGCTCCCGTCAAGAACATGGTGCTTCCCACAGTAACCGCGTTGAGAAGGGGATCCAGTTTGCCCTGAGGTGTGAGAGGAAGGGGCACCTCAACAACAGTCATGTCAGACTCTGCCAAGATTTTTGCCTTTCCCTCTTCGAGCACTTCTGAAATTGTGGCAACCTTTTTTTGGAGTTGAGCTGCTTCTTGCGGCTCCAAAGTGTTCGAGAGTTGAGACAAGAACTTTTCGTCGATACTGGCCAGAAGAACAGTGTTGTCTGAAACAACCTTTGCCCACAGATCAAGGTGACCAATGGCTGTGAAAAACGCTGGCTCCTCGTTTTCGGTGCTGCCAACCGGAGGCGGAAGCATAACCACTTTGCGACAACCCATTACCTCCAAATCTGAGGAAACACCGTTCAGGCTCGCCCAGCCACGTGGCTGAGCACCGGCGCCTCCCACAAAACACAACCCTGAACCTGTTGCATAAATGTTTCCCGACTCGAAAAACTTCTCAGACTTGAGCGCGGGGCCCCCGAGGCGTTCCGCAATTTCTTGGTCAACCCGGTTCTTAAACTTGTAACGGAAACCAGTGAGCCCTAGTTCCCCACCCCGGTTCCATGCCATTGGAAAAAAGTCTCTCGCCCAGGTGCCCAAACCCAAGCCCTCGTCAACATCGAGTTTCAGTGTCTGCAACCGATCGTCGTTTTGACCTCTCAACGCGTTTCTCCCAACAGTTACGATGTCACGTGGAGAGGAGTGATTGCCGTCAACAAAAACCACTTGGGGTGCCCCGGCTGCCAGCAGTTGATTGACAAAATCAATACCAGATCCCGATTGCCCCAGTTCCATTCTCCCGAGCGCGTCGACCGTCATCACGATTGCCTGGCCCGCTTCATACTCGGGCACAAACAGAGGCCCCTCTTCGCTCCTCAAAGAGCTTTCTCCGGTTTCGGAATTGATGTCGCCGCATGCCAGTAAAAAGCTGAAAAGAACACCTACACAAAGGAACTGACAAAAAAATGGTGGTTTCACGATAACATTTCCTCACAAACTCTGTGGGTTAAAGCGAGCCAAAGGGCCTCCCGATCAAATGCAAGATGCGTTCCAGCTCAGCCAACCGGTGGGCACCCGCACCGCCCCTCCCTTGCACTGCACATCCGTTGTCAACAAGCATTGGGCACAGACTGTGGCTCTC
>JANQPW010000112.1 GCA_028285285.1 Silvanigrellales bacterium | reverse complement strand
GCAGGTCCGAACTTCCCATTTTGACCATCGACTTGGAGTCTTCTTTCACCTTTGCCCGAACCGACCGCCGAGATCATGAGTCTTGGCGAACGCTTGAGCTTGTGGGCAGACTCTTCAAATTCTATTCCGACCCAAGAATCCAGATTCAAATCCAGCTCTGAGTGCGGCGACTCAGCCCTGCCTGACAAATCCTTTTAAAACTGCGATTGGCGCCAGAGAAGCTCATCGTCGCTGAAAGTCATTTGTCAGAGCCTAGTCGCAATCGAATGAGATGCGAAAGCGACCCAACACGTCTTGAGGCTCACTTCCCTCGGTTGGGTCAATAGCAGGAGAGCGATGGAAAATCTCCGAAAAGTGATCTCTACTCTGCCTTTGGCTATTGTCCATGAGCAGACCGGTCGTGTTGTCGAGATGACGCACCTCTCGACCTTGACGCAACAGTCCTTGATTAAACCGCTCCAATCCCATATCCCGACCCGTCCTTACAGATTGCTCGAGAAAATCCAGATCGACATCTTCGGGGTGAATCCATTCGGTGCCCTTTCCAATTGGTGTCAACACAAAACGCTTGGAAAGATGATCCACATGAAACTTTCGGCATTCATCTGAGATGATCACCCCAACACGAATGCGCGTTGTCTGTGTGAGCCCGTATGCTTTGAGGGAAAGCATGAGAGCCTCGATTGACTCCGTGAGCCGGTAGGCCTGACCATCAGTGAGCCCAGACGAAAACACTTTTCTCAGCTCGTTGAAGTCGACCCCGCTGCTGGAATCATAGGAGTCATAGTGGAGGCAGCTGCCCCGGACCAGCTTTTCCATAAGCTCCAAAATATCCTGAGCAAACAACACGCGGAGAAATGTTCCCCCAAGCAAGGGACAACAAGGCTGTTCAGACGGAAAAAGTTGACAACCGCTGTAAAAAATCTTTGAAAACTCAGAATTGGGCAGAGCTGTCACAGTACCCCTCGATTGGCAGTTTAGAATCAGTTTACGAGGTGTCGGCCCTAGTTGCAATAATATTGCAATTACAAGAGAGAGGCCCTAAAGTTCAACGCCGGGCATTCAAGGCTATCCGCTCAATCAGCAGATCACAGTTGTGAGGTTTTAAGCTATGGATATAACAAGTCAAAAGCTTCCAGTCACTGTGTTGTCTGGTTTTCTGGGAGCCGGCAAAACCACTCTCTTGAACCATTTGCTCACAAATGCCTCGGGCCTGAGGATCGCGGTTATTGTGAACGACATGAGCGAAGTGAACATTGATGCTGAACTTGTCAAAGAGAAAGGCCTCCAACTCACTCGAACCGATGAAAAGCTGGTAGAGATGTCCAATGGTTGCATTTGCTGCACGCTCAGAGAAGATCTCCTCACAGAAGTGGAGAAAATAGCCAAGAAAGGCCAGTTTGACTATCTGCTCATCGAGTCCACCGGCATTTCAGAGCCCATGCCAGTGGCAGAAACATTTGAGTTTGAGTCAGAAGACGGCAAGAGTCTTTCGGAGTATGCCCAAATTGACACAATGGCAACCGTGGTGGACTGCAGCACCTTCCAGGACTATTGGAACAGCCGCGACAAACTATCTGACAGAGAGCTCGCTCTTGGAGAGTCTGATCAGAGAAGCTTGGTCAACCTCATCAATGACCAAATTGAGTTTGCCAATGTGATTCTGTTGAACAAGTCTGATCTTGTTTCGCCGAGCGAGCTGCAGCACATTGAGGGGATCATTCGTGGACTCAACAGCGACGCCGAAGTCATTCAGTGCCAGAACGCGGTGGTTGGTCCCAAGGAAATCATGGGAACAGGTGCATTCGATATTGAAAAGGCAAGACAGGCTCCGGGATGGCTAAAAGTAATGCGTGGCGAGGAGCTCTCTGAAACCGAGGAGTATGGGGTTCGAAATTTTGTTTATCGGTCGAAGGCCCCCTTTCATCCTACCCGCTTTGCAGACACTCTTTCTCAAGACCCAGCCATGCAAGGAATTATCCGCGCGAAAGGCTTTTTCTGGATTGCAACTCAACCCGCGATTTCCATGTTGATCTCACTTGCGGGGAAGAGCCTCGGTTTTGAGAAAGCGGGAATATGGTGGGCCGCGATGCCTCCAGAGAAAAGGCCACCGGAGAGTAATGAGGAA